>CABRSG010000388.1 GCA_902473545.1 uncultured Lachnospiraceae bacterium
GCTCGCCCCAGTATCTCTGGCGGTTGAACGCCCAGTCCTTCATCTTATACTGCACGCCCGCCTTTCCAACGCCAAGCTTTTCCAGCTCCTCGATCATCCGGGCAATGGAATCCTTTTTGTTGGTGTAGCCGTTGAGGAATTCAGAATTGATCATCTTACCGTCTCCGGCATAGGCAGCCTCCTCGATATTGCCGCCCTCGATGACCTGGATAATATCAACACCAAACTTCTTCGCAAATTCATAGTCGCGGTCGTCGTGCGCCGGTACCGCCATGATCGCGCCGGTACCATAGCCCATCATAACATAATCGGCGATGTAGATCGGAATATCCTTTCCTGTGAGCGGATGACAAGCCGCAATGCCCTCAATGCGCACACCGGTCTTATCCTTCACGAGCTGCGTGCGCTCAAATTCCGTTTTTTTCGCGCACTCCTCGCGGTATGCCTGGATCGCGTCCATATTTTTGATCTCAGACGCATATTTGTCAATCAGCGGATGCTCCGGCGCGATAACCATAAAGGTAACGCCGAACAGCGTATCCGGGCGCGTCGTGTAGATCTGGAAGCTGTCGTCCTTGCCGGAAAGCCTGAAATCCACAAAGGCGCCGGTCGATTTTCCGATCCAGTTCACCTGCTGCTGGCGGATATTCGGAAGGTAATCCACCGTATCAAGCCCCTCCAGAAGCTTGTCTGCATACTCTGTGATCCGCAGATACCATACCGTCTTTGATTTCTGAACGATATCGCTGTGACAGATATCGCATTTTCCGCCCTGGCTGTCCTCGTTGGAAAGCACAACCTTGCAGGACGGGCAGTAATTTACCAGCGCCGTATCGCGGAACACCAGTCCCTTTTCAAACATTTTCAGGAAAATCCACTGCGTCCATTTGTAGTAATCTTCCTCAGTCGTATCGATCACACGATCCCAGTCGAAGGAAAAGCCAACCTTCTTTAACTGGTTCGTGAATTTTACAATATTATCATCCGTGATCTTACGCGGATGCTGTCCTGTCTTAATCGCGTAATTCTCCGTCGGCAGACCAAATGCGTCAAAGCCGATGGGGAACAGTACGTTGTAGCCCTCCATGCGGCGCTTTCTGGATATCACCTCAAGGCTGGAATACGCTTTGATGTGTCCCACATGCATTCCCGCTCCGCTCGGGTAAGGAAACTCTACCAGTCCGTAAAACTTTGGCTTGTCTCCATTATCTACTGCATGAAAAATCCCTGCTTCATCCCATTTTTTCTGCCATTTCGGCTCAATTTTTCTAAATTCGTGTCGCATAATCATTCCCCGCTCATATAAATTCTGACAGACTGCTCTCTAAATACAGCGGCAGTAAAACTATCAGACCTCATCATACCACACTTTTTTCCATTCTACAACATTCATTTTACCAGGAATCCTGATCCCGGGCCGGAGTGAACAGCAACCTGAATGTTCTTATAATAGAAACTCCGCTAAAACATAGTTGCTGATATCCGTCCCATATTCCGTGAGGCGCACCGCCTCCTTTGTGCGCACGAGCAGTCCCTGCCGCTCTGCTTTTTGCAAAACCTCCCCGTAAATTTCTTCCATTTCGACTCCAAAGCTTTCACGGAAGCGCGCAAAGGACACGCCCGCGCGCAGACGAAGCCCAAGGAACATCGTCTCTTCGATCTCTTCTTCGCGCGTCAGATGCTGCGGCGCTTCCCCCATCCAGCGTCCTGCCAGATATTTTCGCATATCTGACGTATTGGAAAAGCGCGTATGGTCCACCAATGACGCCGCACCAAGGCCGAAGCCCTTATACTCCCGGCGCTCCCAGTATCCGCGGTTGTGGCGGCAGGCAAAGCCCTGCAGCGCGTAGTTCGATATCTCATAACGCGCGTAGCCTCTCTCCGAAAGCAGCTTCTCCGTCAGATGATACATCGCGCGCTCCTCCTCCTCGGACGGCAATATCCCGCACGCATCCCCGCGCTCCCGGCGCAGCGCATCCGCCTGGAAGCGCTCATAAAAGGGCGTTCCCTCCTCAATAATCAGGCTGTAGGCGGAAATATGCTCCGGCGACAGGGCAAGCACCTTCTCCAGCGTATCACGCCACGTCTCCCGCGACTGCCCCGGGAGCGCCGACATCAGATCAACGTTGATATTCTGAAATCCCGCAGCTCTTGAAAGCCGGTAGCTCTCCAGAAATTCCTCCCAGGTATGGATCCTGCCAAGCAGTTTCAGCTCCGCCTCCTGCGCCGACTGAAGTCCAATGCTGAGGCGGTT
>CABRSG010000389.1 GCA_902473545.1 uncultured Lachnospiraceae bacterium
CCGGCTAAAACGTCTCCGCTGCCGCCGGTCGCCATACCGTTGTTCCCGCAGGTGTTCCATGAGCAGTCCGTTCCGTCGGAGACGACGGTTTTTGCGTCCTTCAAAACCGTGATTACCTTGTGAGCAGCGGAAAATTCTCTTGCCGCTTTTGCCGGAGCACTTTTGATCGCTGCCGGGGACAGACTGCTTAAACGGCTCATCTCGCCGATGTGCGGAGTAATGATGAACGGCGCACCGGCAAGCTCCCAGAGATTATCGTCTAGTGACAAAATGTTAAGCGCATCCGCGTCCAGCACGCGCGGCAGGTGATCTGCTGCCAGAATGCATTTTAAAATCTCCTTTTTGACTGCTCCGGTTCCAAGCCCGCAGCCCGCAGCTATCGCTGTCATGCTGTCAAGACAGTCCGCAAGCGGCTCCGGCGTCCAGTTTTTCGGATCGTAGGTGATCAGCACAGCTTCCGGAAGAAGCTGCTGGAGGATCACGCGGTTGCATTCCTCGGTATAAATATAAACCAGACCTGCGCCCGTTCGGTACGCCGCTTTTCCGGCCAGATACGCCGCGCCGCACATATTGCGGCTCCCGGCGACAACGAGCACCTTCCCGTAGGTGCCCTTAAACGAATCCTCCTTCCGCTGCGGAAGCACTGCAGACAGATTCTGCGGATAGTAAATGGATTCCATTTCTGTTTTCCTTTCTGCGGCACGTAAACAGGGCTGCCGCAAACTTTTGCAGAAGCCCCGTCACTTACCTTATATTCTTTTCACGCTGATATTTCGTAATATTGTATGACAGCTGCATCAAGCTCTCGGAAAGATGGACGTTCTCTACCACCACGTCGTCCGGCAGATCCAGATCCGTATGCGCAAAGTTCCAGATCGCCCTGATACCGGATTCCACCAGTTTTATCGCCACTTCCTCCGCCGCTGCCTTCGGGAGCGTAAGGGTAGCAATCTGGATGTCGTTCTGTTTCAGAAACTCCGGCAGTTCATCCAGCATACGAATCTCAATACCGCGGATCTTTTTTCCGATAAGCTGTGGGTTCACATCAAACATCCCGATGACACGGAACCCGCGCTTTTCAAATCTTACATAATTCGCAAGAGCCTGTCCGAGGTTGCCTGCACCTAAAATAATCATGTTGTAGGTTTTATCCAGTCCGAGAATCTTTCCTATCTCATGATACAAAAATTTTACTTTATAACCGTATCCCTGCTGACCGAAACCGCCGAAATTGTTCAGATCCTGGCGTATCTGCGACGCAGTCACCTGCATGCGGTCGCTCAGCTCATTGGATGAGATGCGCTCTACGCCATCATCAAGAAGTTCACCAAGATACCGGTAATAACGGGGAAGACGTTTTATGACAGCCCTTGAAATTTCCTTTTCCTCCAACAAAATTCCCCTCCGAAATCTTTTAAATAATGCAATAATTATACACCAATGTGAAAATTTTGTCAATTACAGACGTACGGTTACAAAAATATCATAAATCGCCTGAATTGCCTTTTCAAAATCATTATTGCTGACACCAATGATGATATTCAGCTCGCTGGAACCCTGATCGATCATGCGGATGTTGATATCTGCATGGGCGAGCGCTGAGAAAATTCTTCCCGCAGTTCCTCTCATAGAACGCATACCACGTCCAACAACAGCAATCAGCGCCAGATCCGCTTCCATGTCCAGATAATCGGGCGACACGGCGCGGCGGATGCCCGCAAGCACCTTCTGCTCCTTTTCCTCAAAATCCGACTGATGAACAAACACGCTCATCGTGTCGATGCCGGACGGGATATGCTCAAAGGAAATACCGTTGTCCTCAAATACGCTGAGTACCCTGCGCCCAAAGCCAACTTCTGTGTTCATACGGTCTTTCTCTATGTTTATTGCTGTAAATCCTTTTTTTCCGGCAATTCCGGTTATGGTATATTTCGGTTTCCGGCAGGTACTCTCCACAATCATTGTGCCCGGCGCGGACGGATCGTTTGTATTGCGGATGTTGATAGGGATTCCTTCGCTTCTCACCGGGAAGATCGCCTCATCATGCAGTACGGAAGCGCCCATATAGGCAAGCTCACGCAGCTCGCGGTAAGTAATCGTCTCGATCGGTTCGGGATTTTTCACGATATGCGGATCGGTCACAAGGAAACCGGAAACATCCGTCCAGTTTTCGTAGAGATCCGCTTTCGCGGCGCGCGCCACGATAGAGCCGGTAATATCGGAGCCGCCTCTGGAAAAGGTGCGGATGGTGCCG
>CABRSG010000390.1 GCA_902473545.1 uncultured Lachnospiraceae bacterium
CTTTTCTGTCAAAAGCATATCGCCGGTGTCCAGCCCGGCGTCCATCTGCATCGTCGTCACGCCGGAAAAGGCTTCCCCGTCGATGACCGCCCACTGGATCGGCGCCGCGCCCCGGTATTTCGGGAGCAGCGAGGCGTGGACATTCACGCAGCCGTATTTCGGGATATCGAGCACCGCCTGCGGGATGAGCTGTCCGAAGGCGACCACTACGATCACGTCCGGCGCGAGCTCTTTTATCTGCGCGACCACGCTCTCCTCGCGCACGCGCGCCGGCTGATACACCAAAAGTCCGGCTGTCAGCGCCATCTCTTTCACGGGCGTCTGCTGCACCGCCTTGCCTCTGCCCTTCGGCTTATCCGGCTGCGTAAATACCGCCGCCACCTCATGACGCGAGGAGATCAGCGCCTGCAGGGTGCCGACCGCAAAGTCCGGCGTCCCCATAAAGATCACCTTCATGCTTCTTCCTCCTCATTCTCCGGCAATTCAGAGTTATCATAGATTTTCCCTTCTACCTTCGAAGTATACATGATTCCGTCCAAATGATCACATTCGTGACAGATCGCCCGGGCCAGAAGCTCCTCTCCCTCCAGAACATATTCCTGCATATTTTCATCAAACGCACGTACGCGCACGTAGTTAGGGCGCGTCACGATACCGCTCTTACCCGGAAGGCTGAGACATCCCTCATAGCCTCTCTGCTCGCCGGAGGTTTCCTCTATCACCGGATTGATCAGCACATACGGATCCTCGCCCGTCGTGTCGATCACCACAATGCGCTTTAAGATACCGACCTGCGGAGCCGCAAGCCCCACGCCGCTCTGATCGTACATCGTTTCAAACATATCGTCGATCAGCGCGCGGATGCGCGGCGTGATCTCCTTTACCTCCCTGCATTTTTTCTCCAGAACCTTGTCACCCTGTATTCTCACATTGCGAATCGCCATGTTTCCTTCCTCCTTCTATTCATTCATATCGAACTGAATCCCCACGCTGCGGTACCCCTCGTTCGCCTCAATATATTGCTCCAGGCGATCCTTGATCGCCGTCAGCTCCTCCGTTGTTCCTGCTTTAATATAGAGTACCTTGCGGTACACCTCCTGTATCTTCGCGATGCTCTCCTGGGCGGGACCGATCACATTGCCCGCGCTGTTTTTGTAAATGCGCTCCGCCATGCGCCGCAAATACTCCATCGCCATGCCAAGATGCTGCTCGTCGCGGCAGGCGCCGTGAACGGAAAGCATTTTCCGCACCGGCGGATAGCCCGCCACCATACGGTAGCTGATCTCCTCCTCATAAAAGCCCCTGTAATCCTGCGCCGCCGCTGTGCGGATGCAGTAGTGCTCCGGATCGTAGGTCTGAATGACCACCATGCCGGGGTTCTTTCCTCTGCCCGCACGCCCCGCCGCCTGCACCAAAAGCTGGAAGGTGCGCTCGGAAGCGCGATAGTCGTCGGCAAAAAGCGACAGATCCGCCGCCAGGATGCCCACCAGCGTCACGTTCGGGAAGTCGTGTCCCTTCACGATCATCTGGGTGCCGATCAAAATATCCGCCTCCTGATTCGCAAAAGCGGAGAGGATTTTTTCGTGCCCGTCCTTCCCGCGCGTGGTATCCATATCCATCCGCAGAATACGCGCCTGCGGAAACTCTTTTGCCACCATCTCCTGCGCCTGCTGCGTGCCAATACCGAAGCCGCTCAGAAATTCCGATCCGCATTTGGGACAGCGCATCGGGCGCGGTTCTGTATGCCCGCAGTAATGACAGACTAACTTCCCATTATTATGCAAAGATAGCGATACATCGCAGTGCGGACACATCAAAACATGCCCGCAGGAGCGGCAGGACAGAAACCCGGAATAGCCGCGCCGGTTTAAAAACAGCATTGCCTGCTGCCCGCGCGTAAGACATTTTTCCAGCTCCTCCTTCAGCGTTTTTCCGAGAATGGAACGGTTGCCCTCCTGAAGCTCCCGCCGCATATCCACCACGACCGTCTCCGGCAAAGCGCTTTCCTTGGCCCTTTTTTCAAGCGTATAGAGCACATATACTCCGTCAAGCGCCCGGCTGTACGCCTCCAGCGAAGGCGTCGCCGAGCCGAGGATCACCTTCGCATGCTCAAGCTGCGCCCGCTTTATCGCCACCTCGCGCGCATGGTAGCGCGGCGTCTGCTCGCTCTGGTAGGTCGGCTCATGTTCCTCGTCGATAATGATGATACCCGGCTTTGGAAACGGCGTAAACAGCGCCGAGCGCGGTCCGAT
>CABRSG010000391.1 GCA_902473545.1 uncultured Lachnospiraceae bacterium
GGAATCTGCTTCTACTGTATGGTAATGGTAGTTAGATGTGATGTTTTTAAGAGGGCTTGACTTGCCGTTCTTAATATCATCGATAAATGCCTTTACTTTTAATCGGGAAGAAATGCAGAGCGGGGCTTCCATATGACCGTATACCCGGTGATTGACCATTACGTTTACAACAGTGCCGCCTAAATCCACAATCGAGTAAAGTTCATCTTCTGTCTGGGCATCTGTGTGACTGACTTTAAATACTCTTGTAATTGCATGCGGAGCATTCAAAATGTATCCACGATTGGTAGAGATAATGTCATAACCTGCGGTACGAAGCAGAGCGATATCCTGCACGATTACCTGACGGCTGACGCCGAACCGCTTCGCCAGTGAAGCGCCGGAGACGGGTTCGATTCCCGTCTCCAGAAGCTTTATGATTTCTTTTCGTCTCTGTTCTCCGTCCATAATAAGCTAAATCCTTACCGCCGTCTCCAGAGCCACCTGCATCATATTGGTGAAGCCGTTCTGACGCGCCTCTGCGTCCAGCTCTTCGCCATTTACGATAGAATCGGAAACCGTAAAGATGCCGAGCGCTTTCGCGCCCGCGCGCGCCGCGTTGCAGTACAGTGCAAAGCTCTCCATCTCGATGGAAAGCACACCCATCTTTGCCCATTGCTGCCACTCCGGCGTCTCCGTGTAGAAATTATCCGAGGAAAGAATGTTGCCGACGCGGTACGGATAGCCAAACTCCGCCGCCGCTTCCTGCGCTGTTTTCAAAAGCTCATAATCGGCGATCGCGCACATTGTCCCCGGAAGCTGGTACTGATGCGCATAGTTGCTGTCCGTACATGCCCCCTGCGCCATGATGATCTCGCCAAGCTGAATGTCCTTTCCGATAGAGCCGCAGGAACCTACGCGGATCAGATTCTTCACCCCGTAAAAATGGATCAGCTCGTGGCTGTAGATGCCGATGGAGGCGCATCCCATGCCGGTGCCCATCACAGACACCTTTTTTCCCTTATAGGTTCCCGTGTATCCAAACATGTTTCGCACACTGTTAAACTGCACGATGTCCTCCAGAAACGTCTCCGCGATCACTTTCGCGCGCAGCGGATCGCCCGGAAGCAGGATCGTCTCGGCGATATCGCCCGGATTTGCAGCATTATGTGGTGTAGCCATTTTCGAATTCCCCCTTTTCTCATGTCTCATCTTCTGTCCGGCACTTTATTCCCGCGGGCAATGAGCCAGGCGCGGATGCCTGCACACGCATCCGGCAAATGCCGCGGGGTATCTGACTGTTATATGATTTCCGGACAACTCCAGTGTAACATAAAAAAAGGACCGGCGCAATGCACCAGTCCTTAGAATTTATCTTGAAATTTATTTCAGAGTAACCTTTGCGCCTTCTGCTTCGAGCTTTGTCTTCAGCTCTTCTGCCTCTGCCTTGGAAGCCGCTTCCTTTACAACCTTCGGAGCGCCGTCTACAACTTCTTTTGCTTCCTTCAGGCCAAGACCTGTTGCTTCACGAACAACCTTGATAACCTTAACCTTGTTCGGGCCAACCTCTGTCAGCTCTACGTCGAATTCTGTCTTTTCTTCCTCAACAACGCCTGCTGCTGCAGATACGCCAAACTCTTCCTCACAAGCTTTTACCAGTTCGTTCAGCTCTAATACGCTTAACTCTTTAATTGCCTCAATAAATTCAGCAGTTGTTAATTTTGCCATTTTTATTTTCCTCCATTTTTTATTTTGATTTGGTTTTACAGATAAGCCTCTCCAGACTTATGCTTCTGCTTCTTTTTCTGCAATCTGCTTAATAACACGAGCAAAGTTTGCAATCGGCGACTGCATGCTGCCAAGCAGTCTTCCAAGCAGTACTTCTCTTGACGGAACGTCTGCCAGCGCCTGGATACCTTTCTCGTCATAGTATCCACCCTCAACAACACCTGCGATCAGCTTCAGAGACGGAACGGTCTTTGCATATTTTGCAACGATTCTGATCGGAGCGGTTGCGTCTGTCTTACAGATAGCAACAGCATTCGGTCCTTCCAGATGATTGGCAAGCGGTTCGCAATCTGTGCCCTTGAACGCAAAATTCATCATTGTGTTCTTGTACACTTTGTAAACAACGCCAGCTTCTCTCATCTCTTTACGAAGAGCGGTGTCCTGCTCTACATTGATTCCGCTGTAAGTAACCAGAACCACTGACTGCGCATCTTTGATGTGTTCACTGATCTCGGCTACGATCGGCTTCTT
>CABRSG010000392.1 GCA_902473545.1 uncultured Lachnospiraceae bacterium
CCACACCAGCCGCAAAAGTAACGGCATGCTGCTCCGCAATTCCCACGTCGAAAAAGCGTTCCGGGAACATATTGCGGAAACGCTTTAATCCGGTGCCGTCCGGCATCGCCGCCGTGATCGCCACCACGTCCGGCTCCCGGTTGCCCATCTTGCACATCACCGTGGAAAAAATGTCCGTATAATTCGCCTTCACGCGCTTTTTCTTCGGAAGTCCCGTCTCGATCACAAAGGGCTCCGCCCCGTGGAACCGCGCCGGATGACGCATCGCAGGCTCATAGCCCTGCCCTTTCTGCGTACAGACATGCACGAGAACCGCGCCCTTCACCTTTTTTGCCTCGCGGAAGGTCTTTGTGAGCAGCTCGATGTTGTGCCCGTCCACCGGACCCAAGTACGTCAGTCCCATTTCCTCAAAGAGCATTCCCTGTACTACAAACTGCTTCAGACCGTTTTTTGTGCGGCGCACCCGTTTTATGATCTCATCGCCGTACACCGGAATTTTTGAGAGCGTATTTTCCACACCCGCCTTCAGATTGATATAGCCCTCCTTTGTGCGGACCGTATTTAAATATGTCGAAATTCCGCCGACATTCTCGGAGATCGACATATTATTATCGTTCAGAACAATGATAAAATTGGTGTCAAGGCGTGACGCGTTGTTCATCGCCTCCCACGCCATGCCGCCGGTCAGCGCGCCGTCGCCGATCACCGAGACAACATAGTGATCCTCCCCGCGCAGGTCGCGCGCCATCGCATAGCCCATACCGGCAGAGATCGAGGTCGAGCTGTGCCCGGTATCAAAGGCGTCGCAGGCGCTCTCCTTGCGCTTCGGGAAACCGCTCATTCCGCCGTATTTGCGCAGCGTCTCAAAACCCTCCCTGCGTCCGGTGAGCAGCTTGTGCGTGTAGGACTGATGCCCGACGTCCCAGATGATCTTATCCTGCGGGAGCGTAAAGCTTAAATGAAGCGCCATCGTCAGCTCCACCACACCCAGATTTGAGCCGAGGTGCCCGCCGTTTTCACTGATCTTTTCAATCAGGAAAGTGCGTATCTCGTCCGCAAGCTGCAACAGCTCCTCGCGCTTTAGTTCCTTGATATCATTTTCCTTTTGAATTTTATCCAGAATCATGTTTTCTCCTGTCAGTTCCTGCGGGTAACAAGCGCCCCGATCAGTTCCTCCAAAAAATCATTTTTCTGCGGCAGAGACGCAAGCGTGCGAATCGCGCGCTCTGAGATCGCGGCAACGTCCGTCTTCGCTTTTTCAAGCCCCTGCACGGTGACATACGTCGTTTTGTGATTGCGCTCATCGCTGCCAGTCGGCTTGCCAAGCTCCTGGTTTGTGCTGACCACATCCAGAATATCGTCCTGGATCTGAAACGCGAGCCCGACGTCCGCCGCCACCCGCGCAACCGTCTTTATCTCTTCTTTTGACGCTCCTGCAAGGATCGCCCCGATCATCATGGAACCCTCGATCAGCGCGCCCGTCTTTAAGCGGTAGATAAAATCAAGCTTTTCCCTGGAGAGCGGCTCGCCGACCGCCTGCACGTCCACCGCCTGTCCGCCAAGCATTCCGTAAATCCCTGTTTTCCCGGCAAGAATTGCCATCGCCTCGCCGATGTGCGGATTTTCCGGCTCCAGTGCGAACGCGCGGCACGCCGTCTCATAGGCATAATTTAAAAGCCCGTCCCCGGCAAGGATCGCCATCGCCTCGCCGTAAACGACGTGCGTGGTTTTCTTTCCGCGGCGGTACTCGTCATTGTCCATCGCCGGAAGGTCGTCATGCACGAGGGAGTGCGTGTGAATCATCTCCATCGCCGCCATAAACGGTTCGACCGCCTTCCCGTTTCCGCCGAACAGCCGGTAGGTTTCCTGCATCAGAAGCGGACGGAGCCTTTTTCCGCCTGCCGTCATGCTGTAATTCATCGCTTCCAGAAGGGTTTTCTGAAAGCCCTCCTCCGCCGGAAGGTATGTGTAGATTATCTTCTGTACCGCTTCGCTGCGTCTTGATAGTTCTTCACTAAAAGTCACTTAATTCACCCTCTTCATTTATGAGCTGCATCTTTTTTTCTACAAGATCAATCTTTTCGTTGCACTTTTTCAGCAGCTCCATCCCCCGCTGATAGTTCTGAAAGGATTCCTCCAGCGTGATATCGCGGCTCTCCAGCGCCGCCAGTATCCCGTCCAGCTTCTCAAAGGATTCCTCCAG
Organism: uncultured Lachnospiraceae bacterium; assembly: GCA_902473545.1. Lineage (GTDB taxonomy): Bacteria > Bacillota > Clostridia > Lachnospirales > Lachnospiraceae > Marvinbryantia. Next base: position 2,204 of record CABRSG010000392.1, read on the forward strand.
CGTCATTTCCTGCTTTTCCTCAGCCATCT
>CABRSG010000393.1 GCA_902473545.1 uncultured Lachnospiraceae bacterium
CCGGCGATGTGCGCGGCGGCGATGTGATTACGCTTGACGTAAAGGACGGCAGGCTGACGGCGGAGGTGCGCGCATGATACCGAGGGACCCGATGATGATGTTAAGCTACGTCAATACACAGCTTCGCGATTTCTATCCCAGCCTGGACGCGCTCGCAGAAGGGCTGGAGCTGGATAAAGATGAGCTGGTGGAAAAATTAAAGGGCGTCGGTTATGAATACGACGCCCAATTGAATAAATTTTTGTAAAACGGGGGCAGAGATATCTGCCCTTATATTATGTATCATTTAGCGGTAAGCGGCTGTACCTTTTCTTTGTAGATTTTTTTGAGAAGTATGGTACTTAAAATCAGCGAAACGATCTCGGCGATATTGAAGCTCCACCATACCGCGTTCAGACCGAGCGTGACGGCGAGCAGATATGCCACCGGCACAAGCACCAGGAGCTGACGCGCCACCGATACGATCAGACTGTAAACGCCATTGCCGAGCGCCTGGAACACGGAACCGATCACAATGCAGTATCCGGCAAACAAGAAGCTCAGGCTGATGATGCGCAGCGCGGGCACGCCGATCTCCAGCATATTTTCCGATGCGTTAAAGAGCAGCAGAAGCTTGCCCGGCATAAGCTGGAACACCAGCAGACCAAGGATCATGATAACGACGGCAATGATGACGCTCAGCTTTATGGTATCCTTGATGCGGTTTTTATTTGCGGCGCCGTAGTTGTAGGCAATGATCGGGATCATGCCGTTATTCAGACCGAACACCGGCATAAACGCGAAGCTGTTCAGCTTGAAATAAACGCCGAATACGGCGGTTGCCGTCGAGGTAAACATCAGCAGAATCTTATTGAAGCAGAAATTCATTACCGAGCCGATCGCAATCATGATAATGGAGGGAACGCCGACCGCGTAAATGGTGCGGATAATGCGTCCGTTCGGGCGAAATCCCTTCAGCGTGATATGGATTTCTGAATTTTTCTTCAGATTAAAAAACAGGGCCAGCAGCATGGCAATGATCTGTCCGGTAACAGTGGCGACCGCCGCTCCCGCAACGCCCATTTTCGGCATTCCAAAGAGACCAAAGATCATGATCGGATCGAGGATAATGTTAATGATCGCGCCGAGTCCCTGGGTGATCATGGTGTAAAAGGTTTTTCCGGTCGCCTGCAGGAGACGCTCGAAGGTAAACTGCATAAAAACGCCGAACGAGCAGGTGAGAATGATGGTGAGGTACTGCGTACCGTATTCAATAATAAGCGCCTCGGACGCTTTCTTTATCTGGACGGCGAAGAAAAACCGGGAGGCGAAAATCCCCATCAGCGCAAATACGATATAACTGAGGATGCCGAGAAAAATGCCGTTGTTGGCGGCAAGACTGGCGTCGCGCTCGTTCTTTGCGCCAAGACTGCGCGAAAGCAGCGCGTTTATGCCGACGCAGGTGCCGGAAGCAACTGCTGTCATCAGATTCTGCACCGGGAACGCCAGCGAAACGGCGGTCAGCGCGTACTCGTCGATTCTGGATACAAAAATGCTGTCCACGATATTGTAGAGCGCCTGCACCAACATCGAGAGCATGATCGGCAGCGACATGGAGATCAGCAGATTCGGGATGGGCATGACGCCCATTTTGTTTTCTTTTACCTGGGTTTGCTGCATGTGTTTCTTCCCTTCTTTCATACGTATAAGTAACTACTCAGCCTGCAAGACATTGTGGCTGAGCAGTTTATAAGTATAACAGGATAAATATAGTTTGTCTACAAATGTTTTGCAAAAGAGGGCAAAATCGTTTATACTAAATAAGCGAAAGAAATCCTGTGCGGAGGAAGAATTTATGGAGAAAGACAAGAAAAAAAGACCATGGATGACTTATCTGGCGCTCGCCCAGCTCGCGATCGCGGTGGCGATCATGACATATGGCACGTTTTCCAAAAAGCTGACGGGGCGGCAGTCGGATATTCTGGTCACGGTCTCGCTGCTGATTTTCTGGATTTTAATGGATATTGTCGAGCCGGTCGTGATGAAGCGGTTTGCAGGGATCACGCAGGAGCAAAAAATGGCTTACGTGAAATTTATTGCGCTTGATTTTGCCGGACTGGCCGGGATTGCATATTTTCTGTACAGTATGGGGAATGCAGGCGGAAACGGCATTGTAGGCGCGATGATCTACGTGATTACCATGAAGCCAAAGCGTGACAGCCAGGATGTTTTTTATCACGGTGTGAAGG
>CABRSG010000394.1 GCA_902473545.1 uncultured Lachnospiraceae bacterium
GCTGGCGCTTGTATTCATGCAGGCGCTTCGACTGGATCGCAAACATCGCATCCGGGTTGATCTTCACACCCTGTCTGTGGTACAGCCAGTCGGCGAGCGCTTTTTTGTTGTCCTTTTTAATGTCGTGCAGCTTCCCGAGTATCTTCTCATCCTCTGTGAAGGCGAGCAGCCTTTCCAGCTCGTCTGCGTCCTGCTTAAAGCCTGATCCGATCAGCGTTTCAATCTCTTGTGTGAGTGCGGGGTTGCATTCCAGAAGCCAGCGGCGGAAGGTGATGCCGTTTGTCTTGTTGTTGAATTTCTCCGGGTAGAGACGGTAGAAATTTGCAAGCTCGCTGTTTTTGAGGATTTCCGTGTGCAGCGCGGCAACGCCGTTCGTGGAATGTGTAAAATGGATGTCCATGTTCGCCATGTGAACGGTCTGCCAGCAGTCGACGATGGCAGTGCTCTCATCGCCTGTTCGCGTGCGCGCAAGAGCGTCCAGCTTTTCAATGATCGGCATGAGCTGCGGCACTACCTGGTCGAGAAAATGACGCGGCCACTTTTCCAGCGCCTCCGAGAGGATGGTGTGGTTGGTGTAGGCGCAGGTGTCGGTGACGATCTGCACAGCTTCCGCGAAGTCGATGCCCTTTTCGCCGAGAAGACGGATCAGCTCCGGAATTACCATGCTCGGATGCGTGTCGTTGATCTGGATCGCCGCGTAGTCGGCGAGATTGTGGAAATCGCATCCGCGCGCCTCACACTCGGAAAGGATGAGCTGCGCTCCGGCGGAAACCATCAGATATTGCTGATAAATGCGCAGCAGGCGTCCGGCGTCGTCGGAATCGTCCGGGTAGAGAAACAGCGTCAGATTTTTTTCGATATCCGTCTTGTCGAAGGAGATGCCGCTTTGGATCAGCGATTCGTCGATGGTATCCAGATCAAACAGATTGAGACTGTTGGTGCGCCCGTTGTAGCCGGTGACGTTCAGCTTATATAAGCGCGCCGGATAAGTTTTTCCGGCAAGCTGAACCGGGTACACGGTGTCCGCCTTTTCCGCCCAGGAGTGCTCCGTCAGCCAGAAATCCGGCGTCTCGCTCTGCACATCGTTCTGGAAATTCTGGCGGAACAGGCCGCAGTGGTAGCGCAGACCGATACCGTCGCCCGGCAGGTTTAAGGTGGCGAGGCTGTCCAGGAAGCAGGCGGCGAGACGCCCGAGACCACCGTTGCCAAGGCTCGGTTCCGGCTCAAGTTCCTCGATATCGGGGAGATTCTTTCCGGCATCCTTCAAAATCTCGCGGACTTCATCATAGATGCCAAGATTGATCAGATTGTTAGAGAGCAGCTTGCCGATCAGAAACTCTGCCGAGATATAGTAAAGCTTTCGGCCGGTGACCGGCTTTTCCTTCTTCTGGCTCAGTTCCTGCACAAGCTTCAGCAGTGCAAGGTAAACCTCCTCGTCGGCTGCCTCCGCCAGCGGTTTTGCGCAGAGAGTGTTAAGCTTACGATAAAGTTCTTTGTTCATGGAAATGCCCCTTTCTTCATTTATATCCGTAACGATTCAGCGCTTTAGTCCGTACTGGATAGTTACGATTTTCTTTGAGTTATTTACTAATAGTATTATCATAAATGCGGGAAGTAATCTTGCAAAATTATCGCAGATTATGATACTATTCTATCATAGAAGCGAATATAGGCGGAAATCAGCCCGGGATGGGTGCATCAGAGAATAAAAGCAGAGAAAGCGGTAATAAAGTGCGGCAAATTGCCGGGAAGGAGCGCGTATGGACAGGAAAAAGGAACTGGAGAGATTCCAGGAAACGAAGAAGCACGGAAGCCGGATGTTTCCCTTCAATATATATCCATGTACGATTCCGGGCGATTTTCCGTCGGTAGCCCTGCACTGGCACAAAAACATGGAAATTATTTTTGTGAAGAAGGGCGCCGGCAGGATACAGCTCGGGCGGACGATGCGGGATGCCAGAAGCGGAGATATTTTTGTGATGCCGCCGGGAACATTGCATGCAATCTATGGAATGCCGGGACATTGTATGGAATATGAAAATATTATCTTTGAGGTGGAGTTTCTGGGCGGCGGCGCAGCCGACGTGTGCGATAAGGAATACCTGGTGCCGCTGGCTTCTGGGCGGCTTTTGCAGCCTGCCGTGTTCTGTCCGGTAGACGCAGGGTATGAGCAGATCGCGGACTGCCTGCGCAGGGCGGAGCAGCTTTGCAGCGGGCG
>CABRSG010000395.1 GCA_902473545.1 uncultured Lachnospiraceae bacterium
ACCCGTGTACCGAGAATCACAGCACGCAGTTCTTCTTCCGAGTAGCCTTCGCCCAGCGACCGGAGCCGAATATTCTGCGGCTGACCGTCCCGCATGAAGGTGACATGCATGCCGCGTTTTACGGTGTAACCGGCGGCTTCCACCAGCTTCAGAAATTCCTCAAAATCTTTCGGTTTCTTCGCAAGCGCTGCGTCAATGGCCGCACGCAGCAGATCGCGTTGACAGGGCTTTGCTTTGCCGCCCAGCCACTTGTTGTAGCTTTTGCTGTACGGCTTCGGATTCTCAATCACAGACAGCCGGTGCTCCATACAGACAAGATCGCTGAGCTTCCGGACAGCTTCGGTGCTGCCCCAGAAGTTGCGAAATTTCCGCGTGCAGTCCAGCGTAGTGGAGTTCCAAATGATATGGTTGTGGATGTGCTGCTTGTCGGTGTGGGTACAGACGATAAAGGCATGGTCGCCCTTCGTGAAGCGCCTGGCAAATTCATAGCCGAGTTGGTTGGCTTCCTCCGGTGTGACCTCGCCCGGTTTGAAGGATTGCCGGATCTGATACGCGATCACATCGCTGGCCTGCTCCCGGCCAGTACTGGCGCTTGGATAAGAGAAATTCGCTGTCTGCCGTCTTTGCATCACAGGCATAGGCAGAGATATATTCGCCGTCTTCCGTCTTATCCGGATTCTTAGCGTAGTCTGTCCGCTCCGTCAGACATTGGGCAATGGTCTTGCCCTTGTTGACGTGCATGGGAATGATTCGCGTGGTCGCCACGAGCAAGCCCCCTTTGCAAAAATAGCGCGAGAGTTTTCACCCTCCCGCGCTATGCGTTACCAATATACTTTTTCTTTCATCCAGTCCCGCAGCAGATGAAGCTGTGCAACAAGCCACGCACCGAGCATCGGCAGACCGTAGGGCGAAAGCAGAAACGCCGCTACAAGCTCGATCACACCGTTTTTTACATTGTGGTCGATGAAACTGAAAACGCTCACAAGGACGAGAAGCACAGACAGGATATTCAGCAGCACGGAGGAAATATGCAGGGTCAACGTGCAGAGCCAGATCAGGAACGCGAGAATAAGCATGACCGGAGCCAGCAAGATTTTCAGAATGAACTTCATATTTTCATCAACTCCTTCGCCTACATATTACAATTTAATAGGAGCAGAGGCAAGGATGCCGCGGAGAGGGATGGCATTGGAGCCGCAGCTCCATTATTTGATGCCTGCAAGCTTTACCAGTATCCCATTCGCCATATCCCAAAGCTGCTCCTGATTTTGGATGACCTGCTCCAAATCTGTACCATAGACGCGCCCGGATTCATTCATCCGCCGCGCGATCTGATTGATGTTGTTGCTGGCATAGCGAAGAAGTGATACCATTTCTTTCAGCTCCGGCAGCTCCAACCGGACGATCATGCCGTCAATGGCGATGCGGCGCAGATAGGCGCTGAGATTGGTCATGCCCGCCTGCGTCATTTTTTCTTCGATCATGCGCTTTTCCGCTTCGGATACCCAGAAGATAATCTGCACATTTCTGTTTCTGGCCATGGTCATCGCTCCTGTCCCGGCAGCTTTTTCTCTGCGGCCTTTGCCTGAATCGCCGTCTTATTTTTCTGAATTTTCTCAAGCACAGATGGGCGCTTTTCCGGCGCAGCTTTTTCTTTTGCCAGCTCCTCGCGCACACGAGAGACAAGCAGATTGACAAGGCCGGGATTGACCTGCGATACGAGAAAATACCGGCTACGTTCATGCCCCCATTCGTCGGCATCGGTACAGACCGGAACCGTCTGCGCCCACGCCTTGTTATCACGGCTGATTCGCCCGTCGTGGTCAAACGCACGCACGGTATTGGCAAGTACATACGCCATGCGCTCCATTCCAAACTGCGCTGCGACCTGTGCGGATGCTTTGCCTGTGTCGAGGCAATAGTCGTGGTAGCTTTCATGGATCGCGGTTTCCAGCGCGTCCCGGCAAGCCATGTTTACGCGAAAGGATTCCCGGTAGGCGGGCAGCTCATCATGCTCGATGGCATGCTCTGCGCTCTGCTTATAGACAGGGATATTTGCGGTTTCAGAAGAAATTTTTTGGATATCATTACGTTCCATAATCGTCCTCCTTGTAATCTCGATTTGTACTCGTTCTTTCCGTATAATAAGAAAAACGGTGGTGGTAAAATGGCAAACAATGATCAGCTCTGGCAGGAAGCCAAGAAGCGCTGCCG
>CABRSG010000396.1 GCA_902473545.1 uncultured Lachnospiraceae bacterium
TCGCGGGTGCTCGCCCCAGCGGTCGAATAGCGGACATGCCCAACGCCGATATCACCTTTCAGCGTCTCCAGCGCGCCGTCCACAAACACCTCGTTTACCAGTCCCATGCCCTTGTGAGAAAGCACCTTCCCCTTCGGTCCGTTCGTGTCGCTCACCGCAATGCCGCAGCTTTCCTGCCCGCGGTGCTGCAGCGCAAACAGTCCGTAATAAATTGGCGCAGCGACGTCCTTTCCGTCTAAATCATACATGCCGAAAACACCGCATTCCTCGTGCAGCTTTCCCTCCGGCTCGCACTGCTGATGTATCTCTGTCTCCCTCATACTCCTTAAATCCTCCTGCTAAAAACGGGGACTCCGGCGCAGCGCATACTCTCCATATGCGTCTGCTGCCGGACTCCCCGTTGAATCCTTCATCTTTTACGCGCTTATTATAAAGCAGTATCTGCAAAAATGCAATCTTTTTGTAAAAAACTTCTTTACTTCATCGCTTTACTATGATAATATACTAAAAGGCGTGGCGCAATGGTATCCGTAAATTCCTTTTTACGGGCGGCGTCACAAAATCTGGTTTGGAGGAGAATGATTATGAAAAAGAAACTTGCTTATGTATTATGCGGAACTATGCTGATGGCATCGCTCTCTTTCGCGGGCGTGTCTGCAAATGAAGAGCTGACCTATGCAGTGGAGGCCGGCTCCGCCGGGGAAGCGGCTGCGCAGGACAACGGCTTTCAATACAATTCCGTTGCATCGCAGGCGGACGCTCTGATGGAGGTTGCTTCCGGCACTTCCGACGCCGCGATCATCGACCTTCTGATGGCGGGCGCTATGATCGGCGAAGGCACCAGCTACCCGAATCTAACACACACCGATGAGCTTACAAGCGAAGAATACGGCGTTGGCTGCCGCAAGGGTTCTGATCTTGCCGCTTACATAAACAACGTGTTTGCGGAAAGCTATGCGGACGGCACCATGGAAGAAATCGCAACCACCTACGGCGTGCAGGAAGCGCTGGTAGAGCAGGCGCAGGCTCCTGAGGAAGCGGAAGCTGCCGAGGACGGCGATGTTGCTTACATCCAGGAAAAAGGAAATCTTATCGTCGGCATCACCGACTTTGCCCCGATGGATTACAAGGATGAAAACGGCGACTGGATCGGTTTTGACGCTGATATGGCGAAGCTGGTCGGCGAAAAGCTCGGCGTAGAAGTGGAATTTGTAGAGATTGACTGGGACAACAAGATCATGGAGCTTGATGCGAAAAACATCGACGTTGTCTGGAACGGCATGACACTCACCGATGAGGTGAAAGCTGCTATGGAATGCACCAACGCTTACTGCAACAATGCGCAGGTGATCGTGGTTCCGGCAGAGTAAAGCGTCAGGCAAAATATCTCATAACAAAATATCACATAACAAGAAAGGCAGAGGGCCGGCGCTCTCTGCCTTATCAAGTCAACAAGGAGATTTCTATCATGCTTTTAAATGTCACTCGGACACTGATGGGCGGGCTGGCTACCACCTTTCAGATTTTTATTTTCACGCTGATTTTTTCGCTGCCACTCGGTCTCATTCTCGCTTTCGGCACCATCAGCAAATGGAAGCCGCTCAGCTATCTGATCCAGATTCTTGTCTGGATCATCCGCGGCACTCCGCTGATGCTGCAGCTTATCATTATTTTTTACGGTCCCGGTCTCTGGCTCGGGCACAATATCTGGAGCGGTAATGAGGCAGGACGTATCACGGCAACCGTCGTTGCCTTCACCATCAACTACGCCTGCTATTTCTCCGTTATTTTCCGTGGCGGCATCGAGGGCGTTCCTGCCGGGCAGCGCGAGGCGGGACAGGTGCTCGGCATGACCAAAAGCCAGATTTTCTTTAAAATCACGCTGCTTCAGATGATCAAGCGCATCGTTCCGCCCATGTCGAACGAAATCATCACGCTGGTAAAGGATACCTCGCTCGCTCGTACCATCGCCGCGCAGGAGCTGACCTTTGCCGGATATTCGTTCATGAAATCCGCCGGTCTGACCTGGCCGCTGTTTTACACGGGCGTGTTCTACCTCGTGTTTGTCGGCATTCTGACGCTGCTGTTTAATTATATCGAAAAGAAACTGGATTATTTCCGGTAGGGAGGCAGACACATGGCTATTTTAGAAGTAAAGCATATTGAAAAGCATTTTGACAATACAAAGGTGCTGGAGGACGTCAGC
>CABRSG010000397.1 GCA_902473545.1 uncultured Lachnospiraceae bacterium
TCCTACTTCGCCAAAATCATTCCGCCCGAAAAATCCGGCGAATACTTCGGCATTTACGATATCTGTGGAAAGGGCGCCTCCTTCCTCGGAACTACCCTCGTCGGCGTTGTCGCGCAGCTTACCGGGAACGCCAGCGCGGGCGTCGGCGTACTGGTCGTTATGTTTATCATCGGTTTTGTGCTCTTCTGCAAATCAGCAAAGATGAACCTGGCTTAATCAAACATATTCTCCACATACGACCGCATTTCTTCCCTGGAATTTACCCGGCTGGCGCCATCGATGTACACCTGCTGCGCTTCCTCCGGCAATGCCGAAAACTTCCGCAGCACATCCAGATGCTCCGCCAGCTCCATTGTAAATCCGATCGGCAGCTCCTGATTGTCAATCATCCGATTCCCCTCCGGGACCATCCTTGCGCGGACGCGTGGATTCCGGCAGCGGTTCTGTCTCCCACGCGGAATTTGTATCCACCTCCGGAATATTATCGTCGTCATACACCGATTCCACATGCAGATTGGCGGCATTTTTTGCCGGTTTTGCTGTATTCTTGTTCTTGCTGTTCATAGACATACTCCCTTCGTATTTCAAAATATCATTACTTTAGGAAGTATGTGTCAAAATGAAAAAAATATACTTTATTTCTTTTTGTAAAAATGCCGGATGCTTTTCACACCCGGCATTTTTATGCGCTTTTTTATATTTCTTCCTCCGTCATATCCTTCTTACGATTGAAGATATCATAAATACACGGCACAACGAACAGCGTCAGAAGTGTTCCGTACGTCAGTCCGCCGACCGTTACGATTGCCATCGGCTGCACCATATCGGCGCCCATGCCGTTACCCATTGCCATCGTTAACAGACCAAGAATAGTGGTCAGCGCCGTCATGATGATCGGACGGAGCCTTGTTCTGCCTGCCTCGACAATCGCCGCGCGCTTTTCCATCCCGCCGCGGCGAAGCTGATTGATGTAGTCAACCAGCACGATTCCGTTGTTTACAATGATACCGGACAGCATGACAAAGCCGATCATTGCGATGACGCTGACCGGATTATCCGTCAGATAAAGCGCCAGCAGACCGCCGGTAAACGCGAGCGGAATCGTAAACATGATGATAAACGGCGAGAGCAGCGACTGGAACTGCGCCACCATGATCAGATACATAAACGCAAGTGCCAGCAGAAGCATCTTGCCCACCTCAAGCATCGCCTCGTTGATCGTCTCATCCTCTCCCGCCATCTCCAGGCTGTAACCCTTCGGCACCTCATAGCCTTCCAGAGCTGTGCTCAGCTCCGCGGATACCAGCCCGATATTGTAGCCGTCCGCTATCTGCGCGGACACCGTGACGTAGCGCGTCTGCGCTTCACGGTTGATGGATGAAAAGCCCTCCGTATCCACAAATTCCACCAGATCGGCAACCGGGACCTCCACGTCCTTGCCTTCCTCGTCCTTGCCGGTAATCGTCAGATCTTTTATCTTATCGCGCGTCAGCGTTTCATCGGTATCGCTCACCACCAGCACCGGATAATCCTTAGAAAGCGTGGAGAGCGTCGTCGCGCTGGAAGCATCCGCCAGCTTCGCCTGCAGGAACTGATAAACCTGCGCGGTCGTGAGCTGATAGCCCATCGCCTTATCTTTATCCACTACCAGGCGCATCTCCAGCGTCTTTTCCGCTATACCGTCGGAAACGTTCGCGGTTCCCTCAACGGATTCCACGATCTGAGCCACCTCCGCCGCCATGCGTTTCAGCTCATCCAGCTCACGACCCTTAATATTAATGGAAATTCCGCTGCCGCCGAGCGCCGACATATCCATCGTTGAGGTTTCCACAGCCAGTTCACAGTCCAGATCCGAAGTCTTTTCCAGAATCTGCGTCTTCAGCTCGTCATTCGAAATCGTCTTATCTTCACTGAGCAGCACATAAATCGACACGGACTCCGCGTCGGCGCTCTGGCTTCCGCCCATCATACTCATCATGCCGGAGCCGCCAGACATTCCGCCCACATCCGTGACGTCCGGGATCGTCCGTATGCGCTCCATCACCTCATCCGCCATCTTTGCCGTCTCCGAAAGCAGGCTCCCCTTCGGCATATTCAGTGTGACGGAAACCTGCGTGCTCTCCATCTCCGGCATAAAGGCGGTTCCTTTCGAGAGCGCAAGCTTTGCGGAAAATGCAAGCAGACCGACCGCAAGCAGCAGCACCA
>CABRSG010000398.1 GCA_902473545.1 uncultured Lachnospiraceae bacterium
AATGGATGCATCCCCCCGCCATACAAGATACAGCTGTGCGACCGCCAGCACCGCAAGCGCCGCCGCAGTTACGAGCGCAGTACATGCCACGCGGACCGAGAGATATTTCAGTTTTTCCGGCTGTTTCATGTCTTTTGTATCTCCTCTATCCATAAAGCTTCCGGTAGGTTGCCGGCTTCACGCCGACCGTTTTTTCGAAGGTGTGCGTAAAATGCTTCAGGTCATTGTATCCCACCCTCCGGCAGATTTCCGCCACAGGCGCGTTTGTCTCCCGCAAAAGGGTCTTTGCCTGCTCCATCCGCACCTGGATCAGATACTTCGCAAAGCCGCCGCCCTCCGTCTTTTTGAAAAGTGTGCTGAAATAGGCGGTTCTCAGTCCCACCGCGCTGCTCACCTCTTCCAGTGTGATCGGCTCGCTGTAATGATTCTGAATGTACTCCTTCGCATTGCGGATCGGGCGGATGGCATCGTTCTCCCGCTTCTGCCGCAGCTCACTGATCTGCTCCCGCAGAAAATCCGCAAGGCAGGAAAACAGTTCCTCCATATTCCGGCACTGCCCGCAGCGCCGCCGAAACGCTTCCAGCCGCTGCGAGCGCTCCTGCATCTGCACATGCGCCGAAAAAATATCAGCAGCGGAGGATACCAGCTCTATGATCTCGCAGCCGCGCACCTCCCTTGTCCGGCGCACCTCTTCCTCCAGCAGCGCCACCGCCGCGTCCGCCTTTTCCACGCTTGTAAGCTCCACAGCCTGTGTGATTTCCCGCAGATAGCGCTCCATCACGCTGCTGTTCTTCAGCGCCGACGGTTCTTTTTTATGCTCCAGCACTCTGCCGGTCCCCTTTACGATTCGCTCCTGCATCAGCGCAGCCGCGTCCTTCATGGACGCCGCAAGCTCCTCCGGCTGCGTGACGACGCCTCCGAGCGACATCGAAAAGGTGACGGAGCTGAACAGATTTTTCTGCATCTCAATCTGACCGAGACAGTCTTTGAGCATCCGGCGGACCGCCTCCTGGCGCGATTTTTCATAATTTAAAATTCCCAGACACCAGAAATCCCGGACACCCAGCAAAAAGCTTTCGCACCTTTCCTTTAAGGAACGCTCCAGCACCTCCCGCGCCTTTTCCATCAAAACGGCAGCCGAGCCTTCTCCCGGCTCCTGCAGTCCGAAATCCAGCTTCAGGCAAAATGCCTGGAAGCAGCCCTTCTGCACCTGCATTCCATATGTTTCCCGGAGGCTTTGTGCAGACAGTTCCGTATCCCTTTGCAGGAACAGATTCTCCAACAGCTCCTCCCGCATACGGCGCACATCCAGCTCCGCCCTGCGCTTCATCTCCTGCCGGTCCTGCTCGGACGCCTGTCTCTGACAAATACGCTCGCGCAGCTTCTCTAAGGTCGCCGTCAGCTCCGCCTTGCTGATCGGCTTCAGCAGATAGTCGCCCACGCCGAATTTGATCGCCTGCTGCGCGTATTCAAAATGCGCATAGCCGCTGATAATAATGATCTCAAGCTGCTTTGCGCTCTGTTTTACCTGCTCGATCAGCTCCAGCCCGCTGCACCCCGGCATACGGATATCCGTGATCAGAATATCCGGGCAGACCTTCTTTACGATCTCACACGCGTCAAGCCCGTTGTGGGCCGTCCCGACGACCTCCATCGACAGCGCCCGCCAGTCGACCAGCGCCTCGATCAGCCGGCAGATCCGCTCCTCATCATCCGCAATTACTACTTTTAACATATCCCCATCCTCACGCCGCTTATCGTTGTATTCCATGATATCATGAAACAGCCCGCTTTACAAGAACTGCGAAAAGACCGCCGGACACCCGACGGTCTTTGTAAAGCCGCTGTTTTCTTATTCTGCTTCTTTTGTCAGAACAGATACGCCTGTGTCGGTCACTTCACCGCCAAGGGATTCGCCGCCGATTGCCGCAACTGCTGCCTTTACGCCCTCGTAGCCCATAACATCCGGGTTCTGCGCCATGGTTGCCAGCAGGTAGCCGTCGTCGATGAGGTTGAGGATCGCATCGGATTTATCAAAACCAACGCCGATGATGTCCGTGTTGCCGGAAGCCTTGATCGCATTTCCTGCGCCGGTCGTGGAACCTTCGTTGCAGCCGAAGATACCAACAACGCCCTGAGTGATATAGTTCTCAGCGATGGTCTGGGACTTCGCCGCGTCACCTTCGCCGTACTGCGTTTACA
>CABRSG010000399.1 GCA_902473545.1 uncultured Lachnospiraceae bacterium
ATGTACGAAAGAGAAGCGGCGGATGCCGACTGAATGAAAACAAGGGGAGCATTTATGGGAGCCAGAGAAAAGGAAAGACCGATCGGTATCTTTGATTCCGGCGTAGGCGGTCTGACAGTTACGCGAGAGGTGATGCGCAATATCCCGGAAGAACGGATCGTATATTTCGGGGATACCGCGCGCGTGCCTTATGGAAGTAAATCAAAAGAGACGATCTTGCGCTATTCCAGGCAGATCGTGCGTTTTCTGCTGTCGCAGGAGGTAAAGGCAATCGTGGTGGCGTGCAATACTGCGAGCGCGTTTGCGCTGGAGGAGATCCGTCACGAGCTGTCTATCCCGATCATCGGCGTGGTGAAGCCGGGAGCGAAGGTGGCGTGCGCGGCGACGAAAAATAACCGCATCGGCGTGATCGGCACGAAGGGAACAATCGCAAGCGGTCTGTATACGGAATTTATCCGCCAGATCAAGCCGGACGCGGAGGTGATCGGGAAAGCGTGCCCGCTGTTTGTGCCGCTGGTGGAGGAGAGCATGATGAAGGACCCGGTGACGGAGGAAATGGCGAGGCGCTATCTCGCCGCGCTGAAGGAGCAGGATATCGACACGCTGATCCTTGGATGCACGCATTATCCGCTTTTGCGCTCCATGATCGGTGAGATCATGGGCGACGGTGTCACGCTGGTGAATCCGGCATACGAGACGGCGTGCAGCCTGCGCGAGCTGCTGATCCAGGAGAATCTGCAGAACACGGAGCCGCTGGATATGGAGAAAAATCCGCACCGTTTCTACGTGAGCGACGCGCCGGAGAGCTTTATCAGCTTTGCAAATTCGATTCTGCCGGTAAATATTGGCAATGTACAGAAAATTAATATTGAGGAGTATTAAATGACAGAAGAAGTTTTGGTGAGCATTAAAGGAATGCAGGCGCTTGTGATGGACGCTGGGGACGAGGTAGAGGTTGTTACAAGCGGAAAATACCTGCACAAAAACGGAAAGCACTATATCAGCTATGAGGAAGTCATGGAAGGAATGGAGGGCACCATTCAGAATCTCATAAAGCTTGACGCGGACGGCATGGAAGTGACGAAGCGCGGACTGACAAATGTCCATATGGTCTTTGAAAAGGATAAGAAAAATGTTACGTGTTACGAGACGCCTTTCGGCAATCTGATGGTGGGAATCGCGGCGACAAACATCGACGTGAAGAATGATGAAAAAAATATTGCCGTGACGGTGAACTATGCGCTGGATATCAACTACGAGCATCTGGCGGACTGCACCATCAATATGAGTGTTCAGTCCAAGGACGGAGGAGACTTCCGGCTGAGTTAGAATGATATTCCAGAGGAGGGCGGTTATGAAAAGAAAAAGATTTCTTATGTTGTCTGCTGTGCTGTGCATGATGGCGCCATCCGGTATTTGCTTCGCGGAAGAGGACGGCGGGTTTTCCGGAGAAGCTGTCGGGATCATATCTGATTACGCCGCAGTGAGGGAAACATCTTATCTTCAGCAGCTTGACGTTTCCATTCCGATTTTTGACGGACCGGGTTATGATTACAATTATGTGAGAAACATCGAGCGCTCCACGCTTTACACGATCGTGGAAGAGAAAATGGATGGAGAGGGAAATCTCTGGGGCAGGCTGAAATCCGGTGCGGGCTGGGTAGATCTGGAGAGTGCGCGCGCTGCAGAGAATAACCCGGGACCGATCGCTATTTATTTCGCGGAGGAAACGCTTCTGGAAAATGCAGAGTATCTGGAGTATAGCGAAGGTGATTCCTGGTATCCTGAAAAAATTGCGTTCCAGGCAAATGAGCCGCTGACAGATATAAACTTTCTTTCCCTTGTGCCGGGGGAAGATTATGAGGACGGGGAAACGCTGTGCGTGATCAATGTGCTGGAAGAAGGAGAAATCTTTGTCGCGGAAGTGTCGTTCCCCGGAGATATGACTGCTTATGGGCTTACCTGCAAGGCTGAGGACGAAAAAGAATACAGATATACGGTTTCTATCAGCGGAAGAAACGGTTCGCTGGTGATTATAGAAGAGGCTGTCGCATCTATATCTGAATAGATGCGGCAGCCCTCGCTTTTTAATCCTCTTTTTTCGGCATTTCGATGCGGATATGCACGTCCTCAAGCTGCTTCGGCTCTACGGCTGCCGGAGCGCCCATCATGATATCCTGCGCGTTTTTGTTCATC
>CABRSG010000400.1 GCA_902473545.1 uncultured Lachnospiraceae bacterium
GGCGCCCCCTCCGCCGAGCCCTTCTCCCCGTGATAAATATGTACGTCTGTTCCACAGATTCCCGCGGACATATTTTTCACCAGCACCTCGTGCGGCTTCAGCGGTGCAAAGCTCATTTCGCGCACTTCAAATTTCTGAGGCTGATCCGCCCCGACAAAAAATGTTCCCTTCATCTTCTCGTCTCCTTGCCGTATTTTATTATTTACTTTTATAAAAATCTTTTCTATAATATTACTATATCATAGATATTTTAAATTGCAATCGGCGAAACGACGCATTTATTTATGTATTTTTACTAATGTGATTCGCCGTTTTGTAAAAAAACAGTCCCGACTTTTTTAAATAGAGGAGGCTCTTATGAGTATTACCACCACCGAAATCCGAAAATTGAACTGCAGCATGGTCTATAAAATGATTTACGAGAACGACGGCGTATCCAAGGACATGATTTCCCGCGAGCTGAATTTCAGCCTGCCCACCATCTCGCAGAATCTGAACACACTGCTGGCTGCAAACAAAATTTATCGCGGCTCTGTGCAGACTCCCACCGGCGGTCGTCCGGCTGTTCTGTACAAATACAATGCCAACGCCAAAATCGCCATTGGTATCGAGGTGCTTGCAGAACGGCTCAACGTAGCCGCAGTCAACCTGCGCGGGGAAATACTCAGAAACGACACTCTGGAAGTCAGCTTTCTGACAGATGAGTCGTATTTCTCTCTCTTCGGCAGATGGATTAACCGCTTTATAAACTCCCTGGAACGTGACCCGCAGGATATCCTTGGCATCGCCGTGACCATCCAGGGGATCGTCGCCGCGGACGGCGAGCATATTCTGTACGGAAAAATCTTAAACAGCAATGCATTTTCCCGCTCCGACTTCGCCCGCTGTTTTTCCTGCCCGCTCACGCTGATCCACGATGCGGAAGCAGCCGCGATCGCGGAGCACTGGCACGATCCATCACTGGAGAACGCTATTTATCTGTCGCTTAATCCGCATCTCGGCTCTGCGGTCATCCTGCATGACGGCGTGCTGCACACCCCGCAGCTCAGCAGCGGAACCGTCGAGCATATGACGCTCCATCCAAACGGCAATCTCTGTTACTGCGGAAAACGCGGCTGTTCGGACGCCTACTGCTCCGCGAACAGCCTGCTGCGCAGTGCAGCAGAAAGTTTCCCCGCTTTTTTTCAGAATGTACGTATCGGAAACATTAAGGCTGTCCAGATCTGGCACAGTTATCTGCAGGAACTCGCCCTGCTGATCGATAATCTGCGCATGGTAACGGGTTCTGATATCATTATCGGCGGGCTGCTGGCAAAGTATTTTTCGCCGGAAGATCTGCAGTATGTGAAAAACAGCGTACTCTCTTACACTACCTTTCGAACCGTTGATTTTCAGATTCACAAAGGCTATCACGGAGAAAAAGCGGCGCTGGTCGGCGCCGCCCTCACATTCATCTGCGATTATTTAAAGAAAGAAGCGCTGATTTCGTAATTCTTTCGCAGCGTCATTTCTTCATCTTCGGCTGACAGAGCAGGCTTGCGATATAGGAAAAGATCAGTGCCGCCCCGATCCCGGCGGCTCCTGCTGTAAATCCGCCCTTAAACAGCCCGATAAAGCCCTCCTTATCGATTGCTTCCTTCATGCCCTCCCAGATCACGTTTCCGAAACCAAGAAGCGGCACGCTCGCCCCCGCCCCAGCAAATTCCTGGAAGGGCTTATAAATGCCGAGCGCTCCCAGGATCGTCCCCGTCACCACCAGGATCACCATGACACGCCCCGGCATCAGCTTTGTTTTCTCCAAAAGGATCTGCACCAGCGCACAGATCAGACCTCCCACCCAGAATGCAGTGATATATTCCATCGTATTTCCCCCTGATCTTTGATTTTTTCATTGTCAGCAGTGCTCGATCACAACCCCATGTGCGATTCCCGGCACGCTCTGCCCCTCGTTGAAGCTCACCGTCGAGAGCAGCGCTCCGGTCGGCACGAACAGCACGCGCTTCCAGACGCCCTTGCAGATTTTCGGAAGGATCATCGCCGCGAGCGTCACCGCCGAGCAGCCGCAGCCGCTTCCTCCTGCGTGGGTATCCTGATCGCTGCTGTCATAAATCTCCATACCACAATCCATTAAAAACTCTTCTGCTTCCAGCCCTTCATTTCGTATAAACTCTGCTAAAGCCTGTTTCCCAATTTT
>CABRSG010000401.1 GCA_902473545.1 uncultured Lachnospiraceae bacterium
ATCCACCAGAATGAACGGAACCTTTCCACGGCCGCGCACCGTGCCCTCCATGCGATCCCGGGTGACGCCGGGACGGTCGTGCGTGATGGCCCTCCGGCTGCGGATCAGGCGGTTGAACAGCGTGGACTTGCCCACGTTGGGGCGGCCCATCAGGATGACCCTGGGCAGGGAAGCGGCAAGATTGACTGCGGACATGCGAATCCTCACGATGACAGAATGGGCTTTCCAGTGCCTGCAATATAAATTATCTCCGGGGTTTTGTCCAACTGTCTGAAAAATATAGTCAATCACCATTATATTGACAGCACTTGTCCAATGAGACATTTTATCGCGATATAAGTCTGAATTCTTCACAGGTTATGGTGATGCCATGAAAATTCCCCTTCTCTATGAGTTTGAACGTTTCTTACTTAAATACAAAAAGTCCTTAAAAATAAGATTACGTTATATCTATCACAGAAAACATATGAAAAAGTACTCACAAATTATTATGCTGGGAAAAAACTGTGAAGTTGCATTCTATTTTTTTCGTCAATTCGGATTTATCGATTCAAATCTTTTTGCATGGGCCTATATCCGCGAAGAACATATGATTTCTGTTCTTAAACATCCAGACATACTTCTTAATGGAGAACTATGCCCCATCGAACACGGCATGATTAAACATATCCCAACAGAATTTCTTTTTCATGGCAGATTAAATGATTATACTACAGCAAGCAAGGAAACCATACAAAGTGATATTGATGAGTTAAAATCAAGATTACGTTATCTTATAAAAAAATTTACAAATTATTTAAATTCAAATGAAAAAAAATTATTTATCTTTACATTAAGAGATAATATCAATCATGAAAAATATATTTCATCCATACTTGAAATCCTTCAATCAAAGACAAAAAATTTTAATATACTCTGTATAATGGAAGAAAAACAACATCACAACAGCATTATATCAATGCAAAATGACACAATATATTTCCGTTTTGTAAATCATTTTGCAGATCCTGACTGTGTGACAAGCCTGGAGTCAGGAGATCCGAAAGGATGGAAGAAAATCTTTAATGAGTTTGGTCCAGAATGTTTGAAAAAAAGCTCCAAACATTTCAAGTTTGACAGCCAAGATTAAACCTTTTTCTAAGGTTTAACTGCGCTGCACCGCCCAAAGGCTCCGAAAAGCATCCTGGATTTGCGGAAGCAAATCCGCCAGAGGCAGTTTGTATCCTCGGCCGGCTGCGCAGCCGGCCGTTGCCAAAAGGGGCGTTTCACCGCGCTGGAAGTGCAGTTGCCTTCACGGCAACATTTGTTGCCGTTGAAACCGGGGCAGATAACGACCTGTGATTGCTGATCAGCCAGAAATTTTAATATAACCCAAAGTACTTGCCAGCCATGCCCCATGTCCCGGCGCGCAGTTTTCACGCCGCAATTCATCTGCGGCGACACCGGAGAAGGGAAGCGGCGCGGCGCGTTACGGATAAGGACAGCAGAGATGATTCTCGCCTGCCCTGCTCCGGGAACATTTTCAATGCGAAAATGCCCCTGGCAGGCCCCTTTCCCCCGCCGGGAGGAGGAAGGGAAAACGGGTTATTCCAGCCGGACATGCAAAGCCCGCACTCCGGCATTATGCACATAATTCATTGTAATTACTTATAAAATAAAATATTTCTTGCATTTTTTCCGCAACGACACTACGTTATCCCAAAATATCTGCAAGGGAGTCCGCCATGACCCGCAAAGACCGTACGGAAGGCATCTACAGCCGCCGTGAAGTGCTCGACGAAAGCGAACGCCGCCAGTACAACCTGATCCAGCTCAAGGATCTGCTGTCCTATGCGTACCGCTATTCCGAGGATGTGAAAAAGCGCTTTGACCGCGCCCAGTTCAATGTCGAGAAATTCAAGACGATTTCCGACATCAAGCATATCCCCATCCTCAAGAAGAAGGAACTCATCTTCCTCCAGACCATGGGGCCGCGTCTGGGCGGTCTTCTGACCAAGGACATCGGCGAGCTGCGCCGCGTGTTCCTTTCCCCCGGGCCGATCTTCGATCCCGAAGACCGCAACGACGACTACTGGGGCTATACCGAAGCCTTCTATTCCGTGGGGTTCCGTCCCGGCGACGCCGTACAGGTGACATTCAACTATCACCTTGCCCCGGCGGGCCTGATGTTTGAGGAGCCGCTGCGCAACCTGG
>CABRSG010000402.1 GCA_902473545.1 uncultured Lachnospiraceae bacterium
CCAAAAGCCACTCCAGCTCCATCGGGTTGCCGCTGTTGATCAGCACAATCGTTTTGGAGAATTTGCCGGAATCCTTAATCATCTGCAGCAGGTCTTTTTCGTCCTGGTGCAGCGCGAGCGAGCTGATGCCCTCATAGGAATCGGAAAGCTCCAGCTCCATGCCCTCGCCTGCCTCGCGGGCAAACATCACGATTGCCACATCATTGTAATCGTCCTCCCAGGACACCTGCAATTCATCCGTGTAGAAAGAAATCGTTTCCTCGCCCATCGACTTCACGCTGGTCGTCTGTGTCACAAAGTCAAACCTGCCGGTTCCGCGCACAGTCTCGCTTGCCGTGTATGCATTGTACAGCGTGTCGTTAATTGCAAAGCCCGCATTGCTCAGAGCCGTATACAGGTCGATATTGTGCTCTGTCTGGTAGCCCTTGGAGCCGGCCGACGCATTTTTATAAAGCGGCTGCGCCACGGCGTGACCAAACAGCGTCACTCTGGTTTCCTCTGCGGACAGCGGCAGCGCGTCATTCTCATTTCTAAGCAGGACAGCTCCTTCTGCCTCCTCCTGCACAGCCTCCGCATAAGTGTCCTCGATCAGTTTCTGCAGATTTTCCGCATTCAGCTCCCCATAACTGCTCTCAAAATATGTAGTATCCTCATTTGCATCGCCCTCATTGACAATCTTGCTGGTCTGAATACCGAGCGCCTGATTGACGGTTCCCTCATACCCCATCATGCAGTCCATTCCCACCAGCGACAGCACCAGTGAAAAGCTGCACAGCGAGGAAAGACCAGTCCATAATCTGGAATGTTTCATTTTCTCCTACCTCCGTAAATTTTCCTGCTCCCGGGCGCTGCAGACGCCGGGAGGGTTTGAAACATGTCCGCGCAAACATTTGTTGTCTCATATTCTATAATTTTTCAGCAAAAATGACAATAGAGCGTTCCTATTCTGTACTTTTGAGGTGCATATTTTGCAGGATATGCTATCTCTTC
The DNA here is from genome assembly GCA_902473545.1 of uncultured Lachnospiraceae bacterium. Classification (GTDB taxonomy): domain Bacteria; phylum Bacillota; class Clostridia; order Lachnospirales; family Lachnospiraceae; genus Marvinbryantia. The sequence continues at coordinate 991 of CABRSG010000402.1, forward strand.
TTTTTTTCATTCCGGCGAATCGTACATTTTGATGTTTTATCTTATCATGAAGTGGTATTGATGACTGCAAGCTTAAAGAACACATACAGAAAAACTCCCCAGCTAAACTTGGGGAGCCTCCAGAAGCTATACCTTTCGGTCCTACGGCTTCTTTGAAACATTTATATAGTACCCACTGTATCCCGGTTTCCCAAGTGTGGGACTTAATCATAGTATCTCTTGCATAACCAACAGAACCGTCGTGAACCTCTCACCGTCCGCCCGCTTATACTCCATAGACAACAGTACAGCTATGCCGTTCCGCCTGTGAGTGATTGCTTCAAATATAATTTCATCTGATTTTTCTGTCACTTATACGCTGTTTCTCATAATCCTTCAGCGCGGCAACCGCCTCCCCGGACAGCGGCAGCAGCGCCGCCATATTGAAAATAGTCATCAGCCCGATGCCGACATCTCCGAGATCCCACACGAAGGTGTAGGCGGCAAGCCCGCCTATAAAGAGCATCACCAGCGCAACACATTTATAAGCGGTCTGCGAGACCCAGTTGTCGCCAAACAGATACGCGACATTGGAACGCGCGTAAAACAAAATGCCGATAAATGTGGAAAAGCTGAAAAGCAGCAATATAGCGGCAATAAATACCACGCCGAAATCACCAAAGTGGTAGCGCATCGCCTCCTGCAGAAGGTCCATCCCGGCAAGCCCCGCAATTTTTTCCGCCGGAGCCAGCAGCATGATCATCGCCGAGCAGGTGCAGATCACAATGGTGTCCACAAACACGCCGAACGCCTGCAAAAGTCCCGCCTTTGCCGGATGCGTGACGTCCGCCGCTGCCGCCGCACAGGGCGCGGAGCCGGAGCCGGCTTCATTCGAGAAAAGCCCGCGCTTCACACCATTCATCAGCACAGCGCCGAAGCCTCCCGCCGCCACCTGGCGCAGCCCGAATGCCTCAGCAAAAATCCGCTCAAATACAACCGGAAGCGCGCCGACATTTCTCACGATCACAAAAATCGTCATCAGAAAATAGCAGCCTGCCATCACCGGCACCATCACGTCAAGCACCTTCACGGTCGCATTTTTGCGCAGAACAACTACCGCCGCCACTGCCACCAGCACGATCGTCGTGTAAAGCGGCGGAACTGAAAAAGCATTATCGACTGCCGAGGTGACGGAATTGC
>CABRSG010000403.1 GCA_902473545.1 uncultured Lachnospiraceae bacterium
TCACACCGTCCGGCGCCGACGCCTCGCCGGTAAAATAATAGCTTGTCGCGTACCAGGTACGCTCATACTGCTCCCCGTCCCCCGCCGTATAGGTGACGGTATAATTCTGCTTGCTGATCGCATCCTGGAATACGTCATATTTGAGCGCTTCCTGAAACATCAGATAGATATCGTACGGCGTCGTGTAATGGTTCTCATCCTGCAGGCCGTGGGCGTTCATAAAGTGTGTGTTGGTCGCGCCGATCCCGGCTGCCCCCGCATTCATCATCGCAACAAAATTTTCAATGCTGCCGCCCACATGGTAGGCGATCGCGTTTCCGGCGTCATTTCCGGAAGCAATCAGAAGACCATAAAGAAGCTGCCGCAGTGTGTACTGGTCGCCGTACTCCAGATAGCACACCGAGGATTCCGGGTCGATATCAAGCGCTGCCTCGTCGATGGTGATCACATCATCCAGATTGCCGTATTTGAGCGCCACAAGTGCCGTCATAATCTTCGTCAGACTGGCAGGATACAGCCGCTCATGAACGTTCTTGGCAAACAGCACATTGCTCGCCGACAGATCCATCATCGCGCCGGCTTCGGCATATTCCAGGCTGATCCCGTCGAAAGAAACGTCGGATGCCGTGACACAAAGACCGTCGGTAAACGGAACCGCGCGATTCTCTGCGGCTGATTCTGTGCGGACACCAAATATATTATCCGTAATCTGATATGGATTGACAATAGTGATCTCGTGCGAACGGAAAAAAATCCGAAACACGAGAATGCCGACAAGGATTGCAACGGCGATGCCAAGTATCAGCAGCAATATGGAATTACGGCGCTGCGCTCTTCGCGCTCTTTCCAGCGCCTTTTTGCTTCCCCGCCGGGAATTATCGGTACATCTCACGCCACTCCAGCTCCCCTCTGTCCAGGGACTTGATGAGCATCTCCGCAGTCGCAAGGTTTGTCGCAAGCGGAACATTGTACGTGTCGCAGAGACGGACTACATTCTTAATGTCCGGCTCATGCGACTTCGGACGCAGCGGATCGCGCAGGAAGATCACCATATCCATCTGATTCTGCTCGATCTGCGCCGCCATCTGCTGGACACCGCCGAGATGTCCGGCAAGATACTTTGTAATGTTCAGCCCCGTGACGTCCTCAACGAGACGACCGGTGGTATTGGTCGCGTACAGCGTATTTTTTCCGAGGATTCCCCGGTATGCAATGCAGAAATTCTGCATCAGTCCTTTTTTTGAATCATGTGCAATTAACCCGATGTTCATATAAAACCGCCTCCTTCTCTTTGCAACACATCAATATTTTTTTACCTGCAACCCCACATTCAGCACCAGTCCGATACCGATAAAAAGCGTCATCAGCGAGGTCAGACCGTAGCTGACAAACGGCAGCGGCAGACCCGTGTTCGGCATAAGACCGGTTGCAACGCAAATATTCATGATGCTCTGTATGCCGATCAGCGCCCCCATGCCGCAGCAAAGTATCGTACCGGAAAATTCTCGCGCATTGCGTCCGATCCAGATACATTCCAGAACAATCAGAATCTCTAATAAAATAACAACGCAGCAGCCGAGGAAGCCAAGCTCCTCCCCGACAACGGCAAAGATAAAGTCTGTCTGCGCCTCGGCAAGGAAATCCCCGTTTTTGACGGATTCCACCGCCGTCGTCTCCAGCCCCTTTCCATAAAGCTGACCGGAGCCGATCGCCATAATGGAGGTGAGCTGCTGACGCGCCTCATCCGGATATTGATCCGGGTAAAGCCAGGCAAGCACACGGATGAGCTGATACTCCAGAACCAGCGACTGCCCGGGCTGAAGGACGATCCCGACAAGGATCGCCGCCACCGGAGCCATGAGCACCAGGATTCCGGCAATAACCTTATAACTTAATCCCGCAACAAAATAAATAACACAGAATAAAACCAGTGTCAAGAGACAAGTAGAAAGGTTTGGCTGCTGCTGGATCATGACAGCCGGTATCGCCACAATAATTACAGAAAAAATGATTACTTTAAAGCTGCTCAGATCGTCCTGATGCTTTGAAAAAAACTGCGCATAAAACATGATCAGAAAGATTTTCATAAGGTCGGCTGGCTGCATTGTAATGCCGGCGATGTTCAGCCAGCGGGTAGCGCCGCCGCCGGAGGGGCCGACG
>CABRSG010000404.1 GCA_902473545.1 uncultured Lachnospiraceae bacterium
CCAGCCGCCTCATATTCTTTTGCAATCTGCAGATACGGAAACTCCTGCGCGATAATTCCCTTAGAGGGGGAAGCCTTTTTTACTTCACATATAAATGAGATGCCTTCCGCGGCAAGCGCCGCCTCAAACGCGGGGTGCTCCCTGCGCGGCGCATCCTCCGCCGTCCGGCACTCTCTGCGCAGCGCATCCTCTGCCGCCCGGCGCATCGTCTCCGGGGAAACACGGCGCTTTTCCTCTGCGATCCGCTCTTTCGTTTTCGCCGCAATCTCTTCTAAAATATTCATAAATTTCTCACATCCTATACGTTGCTTTCCTCAAATACCACTTTATCCATATGCTGCATTTTCACGCGTTGCTCTTTTCCACAAATTCGTCCAGCTTTTTCAATGCCGCTCCGCTGTCGATCAGTTGCTCCGCCATGCGCACGCCCTCTTCCATTGTCTGTGTCTTCCCGGCAATGTAAAGCGCTGCCCCGGCGTTTAAGCATACCGCACAGCGCTTTGCGCCGCGCTCGGTTCCGCTTAAAATATCTTTTGTGATCTGCGCATTTTCCTGCGGGGTGCCGCCTGTCAGCGCATCCTTGTCGCAGCGCGCATAGCCAAACTGTTCCGGCGTGATCTCGTAGGACTGGAACCAGCCGTCACGGATCTCGCACACGCTGGTTGGCGCGCACATGGAAATCTCATCGAGCTTTTCCTGCCCGTACACCACCATGCCCTTTTTTACCCCCAGCTTTGCCATAACCTGTGCCAGCGGCTCCACCAGAGCTTCTTCATAAACGCCCATCAGTTCCATGTTTGCGCCCGCCGGATTGGAGAGCGGTCCGAGAATATTAAACACGGTGCGGATACCAAGCCCGCGGCGGATCGGCGCGACATATTTCATTGCAATATGATAATTTTGCGCAAACAGGAAGCATATCCCGATTTCCTTTAAAAGCTCCGCGCTCTTCTCCGGTGAAATTGTGATATTCACGCCAAGCGCCTCCAGCACATCCGCCGCTCCCGACTTTGAGGACGCCGCGCGGTTGCCGTGCTTTGCCACCGGCACACCGCCCGCTGCGATCACTAGCGACGCTGTGGTGGAAATATTGAAGGAATTTGAACCGTCGCCGCCCGTTCCGACGATTTCCAGCACGTCAAGCTCATGCAGCAGCTTGATGCAGTGCGCCCGCATTCCCGCCGCCGAAGCCGTGATCTCGTCGATCGTCTCGCCCTTCAGTGAGAGCGCCGTCAGATAGGCCGCCTTCTGTACATCAGTCGCCTCGCCGCTCATGATCTCGTTCATCACAGCTTCTGCCTGCTCATACGTCAGGTCCTGTTTTTTCGATAATGCGATAATTGCCTCTTTAATCATGCCTGTTTCCTCCCTTTTGCTATGTCCACAAAATTTTGTATGATCTTCAATCCGTCCGGCGTCAGAACCGACTCCGGATGGAACTGCACTCCGTAAACCGGATACTTTCGGTGCTGCACCGCCATGATCTCGCCGTCCGCCGTCTGCGCGGTAATCATAAGCTCCGGCGGCAGACTGTCTTTTTCCGCCGCAAGCGAATGGTACCTCGCCACTTTTATGTGACCTTCGAGCCCCGCAAACAGCGGCGAATCGCCGATCAGCTCCGCCTGCGAGGTTTTTCCGTGCATCAGCTCCTTCGCGTAGGAAACCACGCCGCCAAAGGCTTCGCAGATTGCCTGATGCCCGAGGCAGACGCCCAGGATCGGCGCCTTATCTTTAAAATAGCGGATCACGTCTATACAGATGCCCGCATCCGCCGGGCGTCCCGGTCCCGGTGAGATCACGATTGCCTCTGGCTGCAGCGCCTCGATTTCCGCGATACTGCAGGCGTCGTTGCGGATCACCCTCATGTCCGGCTCTGCGCTTCCAATATACTGCACGAGATTGTAAGAAAAACTGTCGTAATTATCAATCAGTAAGATCATTCCAGCCCCTCCTGCGCCGTCAGAACTGCCTGCACCACTGCCTTTGCCTTGTTGCAGCACTCCTGGTATTCCTTCTCCGGCACGCTGTCCGCCACGATCCCCGCCCCGGACTGCACGCAGATTTTTCCGTTTTTCTTGTATACCAGCCGGATACCGATGCAGGTATCCAGATTTCCGGTAAAGTCGAGATAGCCGACCGCGCCGCCGTAGATGCCG
>CABRSG010000405.1 GCA_902473545.1 uncultured Lachnospiraceae bacterium
TTGAGAGCATCAGGCCACTGATCTTGCTCAGATCCATGTTGATGCCCTGCGCGCGGGACATGTGTTCATTAGAACCGGTTGCACGGATCGCACAGCCAAGCTCCGTCCCGAAGAACCAGTACAGCAGGGCAATAATCACCACAATAAAGATGATTACAATAAAAATAGTATTTTTATAGACCGGAACACCCTTGATATTTCGCAGAGATACAATCAGCGGATATTTGTCCACACTGATCGCCTGGTTTGCTTTATTGCCCATAATACGCAGATTGATGGAATAAAGTCCGAGCTGTGTCAGAATGCCCGAAAGGATCGCCGGAATCCCCATCGCCGTGTGAAAAATACCGGTCACAAGACCGGCGAGCATCCCTGCGCCAAACGCACAGGCAAGCGCTACCGGCACAGAATAACCGCTCAGCAGCATCATGACACAGACCGCACCGCCGGTACACATGGTACCGTCTACTGTCAGATCTGCCAGATCGAGAATTTTGTAGGTAATGTACACGCCGATCGCCATAATTCCCCAGATCAGTCCCTGGGCGCAGGCGCCGGGCAGTGCATTAAAAAGATTTCCAATGTTCACAGCTCTTTCTCCTCCATAGCAAAACGACGGGCTGCCGCAGAGCAGGGAAATTTCCCTTTCCGCAACAGTCCGCTGTAATGTTTCTTACTTGCTTTTTACTCTTTATGCTTCTGTTTCTGCCTCTTCCTCGATTGCTTCGTAACCGTCCGGAACGGTAATGCCGAGCGCTTCACATCTTGACGGAACGTATTTCTTTACGAACTGCGGAGCAAACTCGATCGGCATGGTGCTTACGTCTGCGCCGTTTACGAGAATCTCGTATGCCATCTCACCGGTCTTGTAGCCGATATCATAGTAACTGATGGAAAGCGTTGCAATACCGCAGCCCTCGCAGATACCTTCCTCACCTGTGATGATCGGAATGCCTGCCGGCTCGCAGATGTTGTTGATGATCTCGGTATTGGAAGCCGCCGTGTTGTCCGTCGGAACATAGAGCGCTTCACATTCAGCAACAGCCGTGGTTGTGATGGATGCAAGGTCGTTGGAATCTGCAAAGGTATATACGTTGCAGGTAACACCCGCCTCTTCCAGCGCAGCCTTTACGGTGTCAACCTGATATACGGAGTTCGGCTCTGCAGAGCAGTACAGAAGTCCTACGGTCTTTACGTCCGGGAGCAGCTCTGCGAACATCGCCGCCTGCTGATCGAGCGGTGCAAGGTCTGAGGTACCGGAGATATTGGTTCCGGTAGAGCCTGTCCACTCCTCATCCGGGATAGACAGCGCCACGTTGTATACGGTAATGGATGTTCCGAGGATCGGAATATCTCCCGTTGCCGCCGCTGCCGCCTGAAGGGAAGCCGTTGCGTTTGCCATGATAAGGTCTGCGTTATTGGATACAAACTGGTTTACGATAGTTGCGCAGTTTGCGGAATCGCCGGAAGCGTTCTGCTCATCAATAACAACCTGCTCGCCAAGCTTCTCTGTAAGAGCGTCCTTAAAGCCCTGCGTAGCCGCATCCAGTGCCGGATGCTGTACGAGCTGACAGATACCTACGTTATATGTGGTGTCCTCTGCGCTTACTGCCATACCGAGTGCCGCTGTCATGGAAACTGCCATGCCCGCTGCAAGAACCTTGGAAATTACTTTTTTCATTGCTTATTCTCCTCTTTTCTGTTGATTTTACGCTTTCACTTTAACAGTTTAAAGTACGTTAGTAAGAGCATACACCTTTTTGGTGAAATCGTCAAGAAAAAATTCATGCAAATTTATTTACCACGTCAGCCCGCCATTCTCAATTTTCGGATCGCGCATCATCAGTTCGTTTACCGCTTCGTCGGCGCGCTTGCCCTCGAAGAGGACTTTGTTTACCTGCTCGACGATCGGCATTTCGATGCCGTATTTTTTTGAGAGGGCGAGGGCTGCTTTTGCGGAGTAGACGCCCTCAACGATCATTTTTACCTCGTCCATCGCCTCTTCCATGGTGCGTCCCTGCCCGATCAGATAGCCCGCCTTGCGGTTACGGCTGTGGACGCTCGCGCAGGTGACGATCAAGTCTCCGATGCCGGTAAGCCCGTAGAAGGTCTCCGCCTTGCCGCCCATTGCGGCACCAAGGCGCGCGATTT
>CABRSG010000406.1 GCA_902473545.1 uncultured Lachnospiraceae bacterium
CCCCTGCCTGTATACGGATTCCAGCGGGATCCGGCGCAAGACGAAGTTTGACAGTGAGGAGGAATTTCAGGCATACGTGACGGAAATGACGAAAAATTCCAGCACGTATGTGATCCCGGATCAGGAGATCGGCAGACTGTTTTCACTGGTGACCTGCAGCTATGAGTTTGATGACGCGAGAACGATTCTGTATTGTTATGAAATAGAAAAATAAAACAAAAGTGCCGTAATCCTTGAAAAACGTCTGGATTGCGGCACTTTTTCTCTCATGCTTTGATTTTAAAATACTGCTGGCGGAAAATGATTAGCCGTCTTCGTCTCCGTTTTCTTCCTTCTCCGCTTCCTTCACCGCTTTCCACGCCTGCAAAGTCGCCTCTATAATCCTCAGCTCCTTCTCATCCAGCGCGTTCAGCAGAGCGTCGATCCGCATCCTGCACTCGCTCCCGCTGTTCTGGGACGGGTAGAAATACTGATCCACGGAAATGCCGAACATCGTGACCATCTGATAAAACGTGTTGAGACTGGGATGCTGGCCGTCATTCTCATTATACATGACGGTGCGCGGGGAGCGGTCAACAATGTAGGCCAGCTGTTCCTGCGTCATCCCGCGGGCCTCCCGCGCCTTCTTGATGGCGTGTCCTATGTCGTGAAAATCAAATCGTCGTTCGTCTCGTTCAAACTGCATAACATCACCCAGTGTCATTTTACATTTCGTGTATTAGTATATGAACGATTTTATATTTCATATTATTGACTATTTAATTTCATATTTTTATTGCCAGGAAGGTTTTTCTGCGGTAAAATAGGGATAGAAAATCACAAAGCAAAGGAGAACAGGTATGGAGCTTATTATTCTTCTCATCGTCATTTACTTCGTCTGGAGGCATTTTAAGAAAAAGAAAGCCCGTCAGAACGAGAATCACCAGACGTCGGGGCGGCCGCATGTCAGAAGCGCCTCCAGCGCGGCACCATCCGGGACAGATACAAATCGGAGCGCCGGGACGGATTCGGACCTGAGCCCGGAGTTTAAGCAGAAATTCCAGGGCTGTCCGTTTTACACGCCCCAGCGTTTTACCGGAGAGAATCGCAGAATTACCACGATTGTGGAAGATGAAATCTCTAAAAAAGAAAAGAAGCAGTTCGCAGACCGCTTCGGCACAGGCACGCCGCAGTATGCGTTTGCCTGCGCAAAAAGCTATTATGACAGGTATCTTGCCAAATATCATGATAAAAATCTGAACATCGGCATATCTTCAGCAAAAGGCATTACCCTGTGGCTGGATACGGCGGTGGCTCTGGCCCGGTATTATCAGATCGGATTTGGATGTGAGCGGGATCCGCAGGCTGCTCTGAATCTTATGCTTCCGGTGGAAACATTCTGCTCGGAACAGACGAAAAGCGTGTCTGCATCGATTCAGAAGGATGAAGATGTGAATGACACTTTCGTTAAAATGGCGGATGTCTGGCTGTCTCTCGCGGAGTGCTATGCCTGTATCGGCAAGAAAAAGGAATCCGAAAAATACTATCGCATGAGCCTTGCCATGGCAAAGGTGCATCACGAGGGAGTATGGGGAGACGGATATTTTGCCATGAAGGTGTTAAACAGCGCAATGGGCGGTTTTCCTGTCCCTGCAAACGCAGATCTTGCGGGAGAGCTTGCGTTGAAACTGATTCAGCAGAACAAAGTGCAGGGAGCATACGCACTGCGGGAATATTATACATTGCGTGAGATGGATTACCAGGAGATCGGACAGAGTTACCAGGACGATTTTGCCATTTATCTCAAAGAAGGAAGAAAAAATGGGAGCGGATATGCGGCGTATAAACTGGGCGAGTGCTATTTATATGGAAAAGGCACCGGGCAGAATGTAGAGATGGGGCTTTCGCTGCTGTACGAGGCCAGCAATGCAAAAAACTTAAATGCAGCCATGGCTATTTCCCTGTATCTGGAGGACTTTAACCCATACAGCTACCGGGATGAACATGGGAAGAAAATCAGTTCTTCCGCAAGCTCAGCATTTTATGATGTAAGAGAAATGTGGGAGGAACGTGTCGATCATATGGCGGAGGATACGGCGGAGCTGGCATTTTTCCAGAAGGTGATCGACGGATGCGCAGGCGCGGAAGATGTCATCGGCCCGC
>CABRSG010000407.1 GCA_902473545.1 uncultured Lachnospiraceae bacterium
GGCCGGAAAAAACGCCGGAGATGGAATATTTCTACCCGACCGACGTGCTTGTAACGGGCTATGATATTATCTTCTTCTGGGTAATCCGCATGGTATTCTCCGGGCTTGAGCAGACCGGAAAAGCGCCGTTCCATCACGTATTGATCCACGGCCTTGTGCGCGACTCTCAGGGACGCAAGATGAGCAAATCTCTCGGAAACGGCATTGATCCGCTGGAGGTGATCGACAAATACGGCGCAGACGCGTTGCGTCTCACACTGATGACCGGAAACGCGCCCGGCAACGATATGCGTTTCTACTGGGAGCGTGTGGAGGCGAGCAGAAATTTCGCAAACAAGATATGGAACGCATCGCGCTTTATCATGATGAATCTGGAGAAGGCGGAGGTTCCGTCCGAAATGCCCAAGGATTCGCTCACGCAGGCGGATAAGTGGATTCTCTCAAAGGCGAACGCGCTTGCAAAAGACGTTACCGACAACATGGAGAAATTCGAGCTTGGCATCGCGGTGCAGAAGGTGTATGACTTCATCTGGGAGGAATTCTGCGACTGGTATATCGAGATGGTAAAACCGCGTCTGTACAGCGACACGGATAACACAAAGGCGGCGGCGCTCTGGACCTTAAAGACGGTGCTTGGAAATGCCCTGAAGCTGCTGCATCCGTACATGCCGTTTATCACCGAGGAAATCTATTGCACCCTGAACCCGCAGGAGGAATCCATCATGATCGCTTCCTGGCCGGAGTGGACGGACGAATGGAATTTTGCGGCGGAGGAAATCGAGGTAGAGGCAATCAAAGAAGCCGTGCGGGCGATCCGCAATGTGCGCAGCTCCATGAACGTGCCGCCGAGCAGAAAAGCGAAGGTGTTCGTGGTTTCCGAAAAAGAGGAAGTGCGCAGCATTTTTGAGGACGGAAAAGTATTCTTTGCTACCCTCGGCTATGCGAGCGAGGTGGCGATCCAGGCGGACAGGGAGGGCATCGGCGAGGACGCTGTTTCGGCAGTGATCCACGAGGCAGTGATCTATCTGCCGTTTGCAGAGCTGGTGGATATTGACAAGGAGATCGAGCGCCTGAAGAAAGAGGAAGAACGCCTGAAAAAAGAGCTTGCGCGTGTAAACGGAATGCTCGGCAACGAAAAATTTGTGAGCCGCGCTCCGGAGGCGAAAATTGCAGAGGAAAAAGCGAAGCTTGCAAAATACACCGATATGATGAACCAGGTGCAGGAGCGCCTGGCACAGTTGAACAGATAAGGAGGAAAGCTATGTCACTGCGTCTGATCCTGGGAAGCTCCGGGAGCGGGAAATCCCGCTACATTTACAGCAGCATCATTGAGGCTGCGGTGCAGTCGCCGGAAAAGAAATTTCTGGTGATCGTACCGGAGCAGTTTACCATGCAGACGCAGCGCGAGCTGGTGCGCCTGCACCCGGACGGTGGACTTCTTAATATTGATATTTTAAGCTTCCAGCGTCTCGCTCACCGCATCTTTGAAGAGGTGGGAGCGGATAAGCGCACCGTGCTGGAGGAGCTTGGAAAAACGCTGCTCCTTCGGCGCGCAGCCTCCAGACGACAGGATGAGCTAAAGGTTTTAAAAGGAAATCTGAAAAAGATGGGATATCTGCAGCAGATGAAATCCATGATCTCGGAGCTGACGCAGTATGATATCGACTCGGAGAAGATGGAACGGCTTTTGCAGCGGGCGGAGCAAAAGCCGTCCCTCTTTTATAAGCTGAAGGATATTCAGCTTCTCTACGAAGGTTTCCAGGAGGAGCTGGAGGGAAAATACATCACGGCGGAGGAAACGCTGGAGGCGCTCTGCCAGGTGGCACGCCAGTCTGAGATCCTGAAAGGCTGCGTGGTGGCGCTGGACGGCTTTACCGGTTTCACACCCGTGCAGAATAAGCTTCTGCGCGAGCTTTTTTCGCTGGCGGAGCAGGTATATGTGACGGTGACGATTGACGTAAGAGAGGATTTCTACCGTATCCGCGGCGAGCACGAGCTGTTTTATTTAAGCAAAAAGACCATCCGTGCTCTGACGCACACGGCGCAGGAGGCGCTCTGCAGCATCCTGCCGCCGGTGGTGATGGAGTGGAGGACGCTTCCGCGCTTCGCCAAAAGCCCGGAGCTC
>CABRSG010000408.1 GCA_902473545.1 uncultured Lachnospiraceae bacterium
CTGCAGCCCCATAGCGCTCCTTGGGTTCCATCCTGGTACATGTTTCGATGATATCGCGGCACTCCTTCGGCACCCCGGACAGCACTTTTTCATCCTGCAGCTCCATGCTGCCCGTGAGCAGATACAGATAGATCACGCCCAGCGCATAAATATCCGTGCGGCAGTCGGTCTGGCGGTAGCCGTACTGCTCCGGCGCTGCCGTCGGTTTTGTGCCCACGAACACCGTATCCTGACGGGTATCCTCCTTGTATTCCCGCACCGTCCCCATATCGATCAGAAACAGATTTTTCTCTTTTGTGATCACAATATTCTGCGGCTTGATATCCCGGTGAATCACCGAAGGCTTCTGCTGATGGAATTGTCCCACCATATCGCACAGCCTGCACAAGATTTCCCGCGCTTCCCCGGCGTTAAACACCCCGCGCTTATTTACCCATTCCCATAAGGTGTCTCCCTCTATATATTCCCGAAGCAGATAACCGGTGTCCGCCTCTTCCACGTAATCCACATATTCCGGTAAAAAAGAAAAAGCGTGCTCCCGCAGCATTGCCGCGTCTTTTTTCAGAAGCTCCCGTTTATTTCCCATTGCCTTTTTCAGCACGAACCGCCGTTTTTTTATATCCTCCACCAGATACACCCGCTGCATGTCGCTGTATGCCATGCAGGAAACCACTGCAACCCTTTTCGCCAGCGCCTCCGGCAGTTTTATTTCCTGAGAATACATCTCCTCAAAACTCTTTCCCACGTCGTTTTCCAAGCCTCAATTTCTGTATAAATATAGATAGATTTAGTATATTTTGTTTTCCTGCCAATTTGGTATGCAACTTGCAGACTTTTAACAATTTTACCCCGGAATGCACTTTTTTACACATAAAACAAACCCGGAAGTCTCTGCCTCCGAGTTCACTGCCCATCCTCTATTTCCGGCACCGTCTCCAGCGCAAACCAGAGACTGTCCGCAATGCGTTCTATCTGTGGGCGCTGCGTCTCGTCACACTGCACCCACTGCAATTCCTGTAATTCATTCAGTACGGAAAAATCCGTGATTTCCGTGTTGTCCAGCCCAAGCTGCGTGAGCCGGTCAAGACCTGTGAGCGGCGCGATATCCGCCACCGCCGTGTTATTGATCCCCAGGAAATAAAGCTCCGGGAAATTTTCAATTCCCTCCACGCTTTTAAGCCTGCCGCCGTAAAGGTTAAGCTCCTCAAGCCCTGTCAGCGCAAGCAGCGGTGCAAGCGTTTCATTCTGATATCCGTAAATGGTCAGCTTTGTCAGCTCCGTCAGCTGCCCGAGCTTCTCCTCCAGCGCTTTCGACCAGCTGTGAAGCTGCAGCTTCTTTAGTGGAAGCTTCTGCAAAATGCCGGCGCTGTCCTCCGTGATCATGATGAGACACAACTCCTCCAGCGGAAGCTCCTCCACCGGCGTCAGATCCGCAGGCTGCTCATTGCTCAGTCTTAAAATCCGCAGCGCCGTCATGTTCTCCATTTCCGCCAGATCCGGCACCTGCGTTTCTTCTATATATAGCTCTTCCAGAGTCTCCAGTCGGGCAAGCGCAGAAATATCCCGTATCGGATTATCGCACAGGCTCACACTCACCAGCGGCAGCCCCTCAAGCGGCGTAATATCCGCGATCTTCTGTCTGTCCAGAACCAATGTCTGCAGATTCTTCATATAACGGAAATCCGAAAGGTCCGTGATCGTTCCGCTGCCGTAGATCTCCTCGCTGCCGATCCGATGGACGGCATCGTACTGCCAGTGCTGTTCGCCCTCCGCAAGGATCCGGTCTCCGCAGATACGCAGGCTCTTAATTCCGGCAAGCTCGGCTCTCGTGACCGTCTCCCCTTCCGCTTTTCCAAGCTGCTGCCGCACTGCCTGCCCCACCAACTCCTCGCAAAACTGATAGGGAAGCCTTTCAAAATACAGCTTTCCGCAGATGCCCGCCGCAAGCAGCACTGCGGCAAGCGCCGCAGCTACCAGAAGCAGCCTTCTGAATGCAGACGTCTTCCCCGCGCGCTTCGCCCTGCCGCCGGATGCGGTCGTTTCCTGCACCGCCCTCTGAAGCTGCTCTGCAGCCCCATAGCGCTCCTTGGGTTCCATCCTGGTACATGTTTCGATGATATC
>CABRSG010000409.1 GCA_902473545.1 uncultured Lachnospiraceae bacterium
CCCGATAAGCAGCCGCAGAAGAAGCTCCTTTGCCGTATTCTGCTCCTCCACCGAGCCGGAGAGCTTCATGGAAGCCTCCTGGAACACCACGTCCCAATAATCTGTGCGGTTCCGGTCCAGGCTAAAATGAGAAAACAGTGCCGCCGTTTCCGAGCTTGACGTGATCGTCTTCGCCGTCTCCCCGGAAATCAGATGCGGCAGGAACATCGTCTCCGATTTGCGCTGCCAGACCTTTAAGGGATGCAGATAATAATTTCCGCCCACATTATATAAGTCAAGGAGTACCTGCGTGGTATCACGGATACGCGAAATCGTGTGCTCCGTGTGCGAATCCCGGATCAACGCAAAATACGCTACCGTATTCAGCTCGTACAGATACGGACAGGTCACACGGAAAAAGTTTCCGATCATCAGATCTGAATACCAGTATTTCACAAGATCTGTCAGACAGTCGAAAATATAGAACGCATCCACACCGATTTCTTTAATAATATGATGCACCTTCATCGCAAAGTGCTCGAAGCCAAGCTCCGCGTGGATCCGGTGCACCTGCACGCCCTCCGTCTCCTGAATGACCGGCTCATGCGCGCCGAAGCGCATATAGTGAATCTCGCGCCCGTCCACCTTCGCCTGCTCCAGATATTGCGCTACCACACGCCGGTAGTCCGACACCGCATCCACCTGCCATACCACATTATCGCCCATGCGCAGCATGTCGATCACGTCATCCATACCCCTGTTTCCCGTGCTCACACGGTCTGCCTCTGTGTAAATCCTCATAAAAATCCCCCTTTCACCTATGGGACCTGCCACTGGCAGCTCCCTTCGGATGCATTGCAACCTACAAAACCTGTCATCGGCAGCTTCCTTCGAATGCATCGCAACGCAAAAAGGACCGCGCAGATCTCCTTTGATCCGCCTGGTCCTTCCTGTATATTTTGAGTTGCCCGATAAATGAGCCTCCTCATAGCTCATATTTTATATTACTGATTATCTTGCAAGCATCATCCTCACTGCTTGCCGGTTCGCAGAAATCCTGCCGCAAATATTATTTGCAAAGCTCCGCAACAACCTGATTGATCACCTTGCCGTCCGCTTTGCCCTTCAGCTCCGCCATGACCGTTTTCATGATCATTCCCTTGTTCTTCGTCGCAAGCAGATCCGCAAATTTCTCCTGCAGAATCGTCTTCACTTCCTCCGCGGAAAGCATCTTCGGCGCATAAGCGGAAATTACGTCGTAGCGGAACTGATACTCTGCCTTCAGCTCGGCTCTCTGCTCCGGGCAGGTGTCGATCTGCTCCTTCACTGTCTTCATTTCCTTTAAGATTACCTGATCTACCATCGACTCCGGTATGTCCTCGCGGCAGCCAGCATCAATGCCCGCCTTTTTCACCGCTGATACAAGCGCGGAAATCGCATCCTTGCGCGGCTTATCCTTCGCTTTCATCGCCGCGATCATATCCTTCTGTAACACTGCCAATTCCATCTTTTCATACACCTCTTTCTTTGATTACTGCATCTATTTTACTACGTAACACGTTATTTTGCAACGCCAACGTTGCTGTTCGCTCCGTTCACAGTAACCTTCGCAAATCCATTTAAATGCTGTTCTTCTTCATATCTATGCATGTGGACAACCAAAACAGGTTTGTCGCTACAGCTTCACCACCGTATACGCATGATGTACGGCCGGCAGAAATTTCTCCCAGATATCCGCCGCCTTTGCCTTGATGCTGCTTGTGTTGATGCAGGGATGGAAGCCCACGTATTCATCACGAAAAACGTCCTCGTCTATCAGGAGGCGCACACGATTTTGTGTATCATTCATCAGACCCATGATGCTGACAGAGCCGGGCGTAATATTAAGAAACTCCTCCATATGCCCCTCGTCAGCAAAAGAAAGGCGCGCCACGCCGAGCTGCTTACTTAAATCCTTTGTCTTAAACGGTTTCTTTCCGGGCATCATCAGCAGATAAAACTCCGTCTGCTGACGGTTACACAAAAAGAGATTTTTGCAGATCTGGATGCCCAGAATTTTATCGACATTGTGACAATCGTCGATTGACATTGCAGCCGGATGGTCCACCCGTTCATATTTGATGCCGAG
>CABRSG010000410.1 GCA_902473545.1 uncultured Lachnospiraceae bacterium
AAATGCTTCAGAAACTCGACTGCCTCCAGGTTTTCGTTGCCGCCGTACATATTTGCAACCCACTCGCCGTCGTTTTTCCCGTAATCGAGATAAAGCATGGAAGCAACCGCGTCCATACGAATGCCGTCCGCGTGATATTTATCCGCCCAGAACAGCGCGTTGGAGATGAGGAAGTTTTTCACCTCCGGTCTGCCGTAATTGTAAATCAGCGTGCCCCAGTGCGGGTGGCTGCCCTGCCGCGGGTCAAGATGCTCATACAGACAGGTACCGTCAAACGCGGCAAGTCCAAAGGTGTCGCGCGGGAAATGCGCCGGCACCCAGTCCAGGATCACGCCGATACCCGCCTCGTGCATATAATTCATGAAATACATGAAATCCTCCGGCGTGCCGTAGCGCGCGGTCGGCGCATAGTAGCCCGTCACCTGGTAGCCCCAGGAGCCGTCAAAGGGATGCTCCATCACCGGCAGCAGCTCGATGTGCGTGTAGCCCATCTCCTTTACATATTCCGCGATCATCGGAGCAAGCTCGCGATAATTGTAAAAATCACGGTTCTCCGGCTTTCTCCAGGAGGCAAGATGCATCTCATAGATTGCCATCGGCTGCTTCTTGGAATCTGTCTTTTTCCGCTGCTTCATCCAAGCGTCGTCTGTCCACTGAAACTGCGTAAGATCCGCAACGATGGACGCCGTCTCCGGGCGGAGCTGCGCCGCGTTTGCGTAGGGATCTGCCTTCAGATAGGTGATGTTTCCCTGCGCCTTGATCTCGTATTTATACATTTCTCCGACGCTGATACCCGGTACAAAAAGCTCAAAAATACCGCTGTCCCAGAGCCGTCTCATGGGAAGGCGTCTGCCGTCCCAGAGGTTAAAATCCCCCACCAGGCTGACGCGCACGGCATTCGGTGCCCACACAGCAAAGTGAACGCCCTTCACGCCCTGCACCGTCATCGGGTGCGCGCCCATTTTTTCATAAATATCGTAGCAGATGCCGGCATTGAAGCGCGCGGTTTCCTGCTTCGTCAGCACCGGCTCAAATGCGTATGGATCAATATATTCCAGGGAAGTCCCATTGTCAAAGATCACATACAATGTATACTTCGGAATCTGTTTTCCCGGAATCAGCACCGCAAAAAAACCGGCCTCGTCTTCCATCGTCATCTCATAAGATTCCTTTTTTCCGGTAATCTGAACAATGATGCGCTCCGCTGTCGGGATAAATGCCTGGATCAGCACTCCGTCGTCCGTCAGATGCGGTCCGAGGATCGCGTGCGGATTGTCCTCCTCCGAATATGTCAGCGCCTCGATCTGTGCCCAGTCCATCAAATCATACAGCTTGTCCTCTCCCATAATACCCTCCTGCAAGTTATCATAATTTATTTCCCCATATATTCCGTATTCTTTTCTTATATAATAAAATATTCACAATCTTTTTTCAACTCCTACTTTATAAAAATCCCTTTAAACCAAATTTCCAGATTGCTCTGCTCCTTGGTTTAAAGGGATTCTGTCGTTATATTTATTCATCTATCGCATGGATAAAAAGCCCGCTGCGCAGCTTCGGCTCGAACCAGGTGGATTTCGGCGGCATCAGAAGATGCGCATCCGCCACCGCAAACAGCTCCGCCATAGAGGTCGGATACATGGCAAATGCCACTCCGCCGTAGGTATCCACTCTCCGCTGCAGATCCGAAAGTCCGCGGATCCCACCGACGAAGTGGATGCGCTCGTCCGTGGTCGGATCGGAAATGCCGAGCATTGGCTCTAAAATCTCCCGCTGCAAAACAGAGACATCCAGCCCGTCGATCGGATGATCGCTGCGGTACTGCTCCTTTATGCGCAGCTCATACCACACGCCGTCCAGATACATTCCCATGCAGCCCTTCTCCTGCGGTCTGCAGGGAACATTTCTGCGCTCCATCCGGCAGATCCCGCCCTCGCAGGTATGCTCCATTACGCTGTTTTCCCGCACCTCGCATTTGCTGCTGATCTTTTCCAGAAATTCCTCCGGCGTGCTGCCGTTTAAATCGGCGGCAACGCGGTTATAATCCATAATACGCAGCTCGTCGTCCGCAAAGAGGACGGACAGGAAGGAATCGTACTCGTGGC
>CABRSG010000411.1 GCA_902473545.1 uncultured Lachnospiraceae bacterium
GACATTGCGGTAACGCTTCATGCCGGTACCTGCCGGGATAAGCTTACCGATGATAACATTTTCCTTCAGGCCGACAAGCGGATCGATCTTGCCCTTGATCGCAGCTTCTGTGAGCACCTTGGTGGTCTCCTGGAAGGACGCAGCTGACAGGAAGGAATTGGTGGCAAGGGCCGCCTTAGTGATGCCGAGCATAACCTCTTTACCCACTGCCGGCTCAAGGCCTTCCTCCACCGCTTTTTCGTTTGCCTCCTCGAATTCAAGAATATCAACGGTTGTTCCCGGAAGAAGATCGGTGCCGCCGCACTCCTCTACGCGGATTTTCTTCAGCATCTGACGCACAATGACTTCGATATGCTTATCGTTGATTTCCACACCCTGCAGGCGATATACACGCTGCACCTCGCGCAGCATGTAATCCTGTACGGCGCGCACGCCCTTGATCTTCAAAATATCGTGCGGGTTGACGCTTCCTTCGGTCAGCACATCGCCAGCCTCCAGAACAGTGCCGTCCTGCACCTTGATGCGGGAACCGTACGGGATAAGATAAGTCTTCGCCTCACCTGTCTCCTCATTTGTCACCACGATTTCGCGTTTCTTCTTTGTATCGCGGATTTCCACCTTGCCGGCGATCTCCGTGATGATCGCAAGTCCCTTCGGCTTTCTCGCCTCGAAAAGCTCCTCGACACGAGGAAGACCCTGTGTAATGTCGCCGCCGGCAACGCCGGTATGGAAGGTACGCATTGTAAGCTGTGTACCCGGCTCACCGATGGACTGTGCTGCGATGATTCCTACGGATTCACCTACCTGTACCGCTTCGCCGGTCGCCATGTTTGCACCGTAGCACTTTGCGCAGATGCCGACATGAGACTTACAGGTAAGGATGGTGCGGATCTTCACCCGCTCATACGGCTTGCCGTCCGGCGTCATGCCCTCACTGATAATGCGTGCCGCACGCTTCGGCGTGATCATATGATTTGCCTTTACGATCACTTCGCCGTTCTTGTCGCAGATCGTCTCGCAGGAAACACGTCCTGTAATACGGTCCTGCAGACCCTCAATCTCTTCCCTGCCGTCCATGAACGCGCTCACATACATGCCCGGGATCTCGTCTTTGCCCTCACAGCAGTCCACCTCGCGGATGATCAGCTCCTGAGAAACATCTACCAGACGTCTCGTAAGATAACCGGAGTCCGCGGTACGCAGCGCTGTATCGGACAGACCCTTGCGCGCGCCGTGCGCCGACATGAAGTATTCCAGTACGTCCAGACCTTCACGGAAGTTTGATTTAATAGGAAGCTCGATGGTGTGTCCGGTCGTATCCGCCATCAGACCGCGCATACCGGCAAGCTGTTTGATCTGCTTATCGGAACCACGCGCACCGGAGTCCGCCATCATGTAAATATTGTTGTATTTGTCCAGACCATCGAGCAGCGCTTTTGTGAGGATATCGTCGGTCGTCTTCCAGGTTTCCACAACCTCTTTATAACGCTCCTCCTCCGTGATCAGACCACGCTTATAGTTGCGTGTAATCTTATCCACTGTATCCTGCGCCTTCGCGATCAGCTCCGGCTTCTCCGGCGGCACTGTCATATCGGAAATGGATACCGTCATAGCAGCCTTCGTGGAATATTTGTAGCCCATGGATTTGATATTATCCAGCGCTTCCGCCGTCTTTGTCGCTCCGTGAGTGTTGATGATCTTTTCCAGAATCTGTTTCAGTCCTTTTTTGCCGACGTGGAAATCCACCTCCAGCTTCAGCTCGTTCTCCGGGATGCTGCGGTCTACAAATCCCAGATCCTGCGGCAGAATCTCATTAAAAATAAATCTTCCCAACGTAGATTCAACCACGCCCGTCTTTTCCGTGCCGTCCGCCATCGTCTTGCACACGCGGACCTTGATGCGGCTCTGCAGCGTGATCACGCCATTCTCATAAGCAAGCAGCGCTTCGTTCACATTCTTGAAGAACTTGCCCTCGCCCTTCGCGCCCGGTCTCTCCTGTGTGAGGTAGTAGATACCGAGGACCATATCCTGTGACGGCACCGCCACCGGACCGCCGTCGGACGGCTTCAGCAGGTTGTT
>CABRSG010000412.1 GCA_902473545.1 uncultured Lachnospiraceae bacterium
AAGGCGATCTTCGCCGTTCCCGGCGTGTGGAAGCCGAACGCGCTCCACATCAAGGGAGAGACGCTGGGGCACGTGCATTTTGGCATCAATTATCTGAACAGCCCGGACAGCTATCATCTGGGCGAGCGCGTGATCGTGATCGGAGCGGGCAACGCCGCGATGGATGTGGCGAGAACGGCGATCCGGCACGGCGTGCGTTATCTGCAGTGCTTTTCACGCAGCGAGGGCGTGGCGGCAAGCAAACACGAATTTGATTACGCAGTGCTGGAGGGCGTGGAATTTTTCTACTGCAAGGCTCCTGTGGAAATTACGGACGAAGGCGTGATTTTTGCAGACGTCATTGAGCATGAGGACGGCAGTGTCGAGCAGATCCCGGATACCGGGAAGCTGTATCCGGCGGACAGCGTGATCATCTCCATCAGCCAGGGACCGATGAACCGTCTTGTGAAAAATACGGAGGGACTGCAGGCGGACAAGAGAGGTCTGCTTGTGACGGATGAGAAGGGACGCACCACAAAGCCGGGCATCTTCGCCAGCGGCGACGTCGTGAACGGCGCGCGCACGGTGGTTGAGGCGGTAGCGCACTCCAAGGAGGTCGCAGAGGCGATGGATGAGTATATGCAGAGTCTGCCGAAAGATGCTTAAACGGCAGGCGCCTCCCCGGCTGAATTTCTCACGATCAGCTTTGCGTGCAGCAGCAGTGTTCCGATAGGGACTTCATTCAGCAGGCTGTCCAGCGCATAGTAGCAGCTTTTTCCAATCTGAATGCGGTCCTGGCGGATGGTGGTGAGCGGCGGGGAGGTGTAAGCGCAGAAGGGCAGGTCGTCGAAGCCAATGATGCTGACGTCCCCCGGTACGTGATAGCCCAGCTCCCGGCAGTGGAGCATGACTGCGTTTGCGAGCTGGTCATGACAGCAGATGATAGCGGTCGCGCCCATATTTAAAAGCTGCGGCAGATGCCGGCCGAGGGATTCTGCGATATAATAAGAATTTCTTGAGCAGGAGGTATCGGCACCAAGCCCTGCCTGCCGGAGCGCATGGAAAAACGCCTTGTGCCGTACCTGCATGACGTAGGAACCAAGTCCGGTGCCGAGATAACCGATTTTTTTATGTCCAAGTTCTTTTAGATAAGAGACGGCAAGCTCCATGCCCTCATTATTGTCGATGCCCACGTAAGAGACAAACGGGTTTGCTGTAATGTAGTTGTCATATAAAACGGTGGGGGTGAGGCAGGTGCCAAAATCTCTCATCCAGGCAGCCGGGAGCGCAAAGCCGAGGACGACAGCGCCCATGTAATTATTCTGCAGCATAAAGGCGTCGTAGGAGATGCTTTTTTGCAGCGCATCGGTTGCATCCACGATTTCCACTGTATATCCGGCAGGCTCCGCCGCCTGGCGAAAGCCCAGGATAATACCGTAGGCAATCTGGTGTGGCTCCCGGTATTCCATATTTGCAATCAGGATGCAAAGCTTCTGTTCATCATTTTTCTGACGCCGCAGTTTTTTCAGATATCCCATCTCTACGGCGGTTTCCACTATTTTCTTTTGTAAATCTTCGCTGATATTTGCCGTTCCGTTGAGGGCTTTTGAGACAGTTCCTTTGGAAACGCCCAATTTATCAGCAATATCCTGCATTCTTGTCATAGCTTTTTCTTCCTTTTTCATCGGAATATAATCCCATTATACCGAACACGGAAGCAAAAAGCAATTTTTTTCTGTTTTACATGATAAGTTTCTTTTGGTTTCTTGCTAAGAAGAAAAATAAATGAGAAAAATGCACAAAAATAAAGAATAAAAATTGTGTTAATCATACAAAACGATGCAACTTCATAAAAAAATACTTGAAAAATGTCGCGGGCTGGGATATAACTAATATCATAAAGGAAACTAAAGGAAACTTTTTAAAAGAAAAGAGGAAAGAGAAGGAGGAAGACAGGTAACATGAAGAAAAAGTTAGCGGTTCTGACGGCGGCTGTTCTGGGAGCATCTCTTATGAGTGGGTGTGGAAGCAATGCAGGTGACCGGTCGGCATCAGCGGACGGAGAAGTGGAAAGTATCCGTCTGATG
>CABRSG010000413.1 GCA_902473545.1 uncultured Lachnospiraceae bacterium
GGATTTCCTCGCAGGAGATGATGCCAGCCGTTACAAGCGCAAGTACCTCATCCAGGATCAGCACGTCGCAGCCCTGGGTGGTGATGACCTTGCGGGCAAAATTCAGCCCGTTGCGGATGTTCTGGCATTCCTCTTTTCGCTCCTCCTCGGAAAGATTTTCGTAGGAGTTTTCCGAACGCTCAAACCGGAACAGCTTGATCTCCGGCTCAAGACGCTGCACAAAGCCGATCTCGTCGCTCTGGCGCTTCTTTAAAAACTGGATGATCATGACCGTTTTTCCAACGCTCGCCGCCTGGATCGCGCGGCCGAGCGCCGCCGTTGTCTTGCCTTTGCCTTCGCCGCAAAATATATGTGTTAAGCCTTTTTCCATTTCGTACCTCGCTTATACTCGCCTTTTCCATTTTTCTCCTGGCATCAGTGTACCACACTCTTGCGTAAAAAGCAATCTTATCCAAGCCATTCGAGCTTGCTGACGGATACTTCGTATGCGGTGCGCTTCTCGGCGAGGTCGCCCTCCATTTTTTTCACATACTCGCGGCTCTGGATTCTGCCCCAGATCTGTACGTGACCTCCCACCTCGAAGCCGGAGGTGAAGCGCGCGTTCCTGCCCCAGCAGATGCAGGGTATGTAATCGGATTTTCCGTAGGGACGGTTGACCGCTACCAGCATGTCAGAAATCTCCCTGCCCAGCGGTGTCTTCCGGTAAACCGGACTCTTGCAGATATAGCCGTCCAGGAAAATCTGGTTGGTCTTTACCTTGTCGTTTTCCTCCTCGGTAAACGCCACCTCTCTTGCGAATACGGAAAGAACCAGCCGGTTTTTCTTTTCCTCGTGACGGTTGTACGACCGGAACTGCCCTGTCACGCGGATGAACTCTCCCCGATAGTCCTGCGTGACGTCGATCAGCCGCTCGGAGATCATGACGGGTATGCAGTCGGTTGACTCGCTCAGCCGCTTCACCTGGACCTCCACCAGATAGAAGCCCTCCCCGAACACCTCGTGGCTGAAGACAAACTCTGAAACAATTTCCCCTATAATGGATACCTGGTTGTTTTCGATAAACCTCTGATGCTGTCCATCCTGCATCGGGCAGGCATAGATATCGTTTTGCCTATTTTTCTCTGACATAAATTGTACTCCTTTTCTATATGTATTTCGCAGTATAGTTATTCATATTCAAGGATAACAGATTTTATGCAAAAAAGCTTTAAGAAGCGTTCGTCAAGTTTCTACACCATATGTCAGTTTATGTCGAAAAAGCGGCTCCGGGAGACGCCTGCAAAAATAAAAAGGATAACGCCGGGCACGAAAAGCGCCGCAGCCGCTATCCTCTTCTTAACAGTTTTTTATGTCCACAGAAACAGCAGAAACGCCGTCGTCAGCCCGAGCCCGACGATAAAGACCAGCGCGATCAGAAGCGCCGCCTTCAGCGCGCCGAGCGTATACATGCGCCGCTCTTCCCGTGTGAAGCTGTCCTCCCACGGGCGTTCCTCCCGTTCGGATTCCTCCTGACGCTTCTTTCTGTCCGGCGCAAAGCCCTTAAAGCCCCCGCCAGGCGTAAGAGCGCTCATGTCGGCGATGGTGCGCCCGTCATCGTCGTCGTACTGTTTTTTACGCTTGCTCATTTATCGTACAAATGGCACGCCACAAAGTGCCCCGGCTCGATTTCCTTCTGAACGGGCGCGACCTCCTTACAGCGGTTCATGCAGTTCGCACAGCGGGTATGGAACTTACAGCCCGAAGGCGGGTTCGCCGGCGAAGGAATGGAACCCTCCAGCACGATGCGGTTCATCTTCGCGGTCGGATCGGGGATCGGGATCGCGGAGAACAGCGCCTTCGTGTACGGGTGCAGCGGGTTGCGGAAAATGTCCGCCGTCGCGCCGTACTCCACCAGGTTTCCAAGATACATAACGCCGACTGTGTCGGAAATATGCTCGACCACCGAAAGGTCGTGTGAAATAAACAGGTAGGTCAGCGCATACTGCTCCTGCAGCTCCTTTAACAGATTGATGATCTGCGCCTGGATGGAAACGTCCAGCGCCGAAACAGGCT
>CABRSG010000414.1 GCA_902473545.1 uncultured Lachnospiraceae bacterium
TACTATCCCGATTGGTACAGCCGCTACCCGGACTGCTCCTGCGACAGCAGCTACCTTCGCGATTACGACCAGATGCGATGGGATACCGCTGGAAAAGCGGCTCTCACAGATTCAGATGGCTTCCAGAAAATGTCCGCTTCCACCGTACTGAAAAATCTTTTTCACAATAAAACGCCAGTCTCATAAAAACGCTTTCCACGAAAACACTTTTTCTTTCCCGCACCCTCATCCCGGTTCTACATCCAGGATTTCAGATATGCCTCCACCGAGCGCGTCATTTCACGCGAGAACGCGGAATTGTATTTCCGATTACAAAATGCCTGCGCCCATTCCTCGAAACTGCGATTTTTTGTCTCTTTCTCAAACATCCGCCGAAGCTCGCTGCCCTCCCGTCTGCGATATGCATTCTCCTGCACAATATCCTCCAGTCTGCAGCGCTCCGGCTTTTTGCGCTCCCTCTGCTGCTGTGTTGGATAACCAAACACCACCATTGCCGCCGGGAACACATATTCCGAAAGCTTCAGCATCTCCCGATGCAGTTCACACTGCTCCATAATATCACCAATATAGCATGAGCCAATCCCAAGGCTCTGAGCGGCAACGACTGCATTCTGTGCCGCGATCACCGCATCGCATACCGCTAACATCAGGTCTCCTGCTCCCGGTCTGCGCGGCTGTGCAACGGCCTCTGTAAATGTATCCACCCACTTCTGATAATCCGCACAGAAAATCAGCACCATCGGCGCCTTCGCAATAAACGGCTGATGGTCGCAGCTTTCCGAGAGCCTTTCCTTCAGCTCCTGATCCGTAATATCCAGAATCGTATACATCTGCTGATTTCCAGCCGTCGGCGCTTCCATTGCGGACTGCAGGATCAGCAGCTTATCCTCCGGCGATATCTGGCATTCCTCATAAACACGCGTCGACTTCCGCTCCCATAGTGATCGAATAATCTCATTCATATGTATCTTCTTCTCCATCCAAAATTTCTATTTTCCATTATATACCGCCAGACTGCAGGCGTCAAACGGCATATAACCAAGACTAAAGGCAGTCAGACATAAACTAATCACTGCAATCAGCCCTTCCAATGTCAACATCAGCATTCCCCCTAAAATAAATTTCCACAAATGGATTTCTATGTAATCAGAGGGTCACAGTCCCCAACATAACTTATATTATTTACAAATGCGAAAATATCTTTTACCAGACATTATCGTCAAACAATCCAATATGGCTATAATCAAAGTAACCGCTCTAGCCGAAAAAGACAGGAGCGCTTATTTTCTCCTGCCTTTTCTTCCACATCTTTCAATATCTGCATCTTCACAACCGTTATTTCCTATACAAAGTACCAAAATCTTTCAGCAGCTTACTTCCCTTTGAAATTCTTTCCGGATCCCACTGCATACCGTAAACATTCAGTGACTGGTGATGTTTATAAATCGGCTTTCTGTTTTTTCACCACCGGTATCCAGACTTCATACTGCGCATTTTGCGGATCCGGGTTTAAATAAACCTCAACATCGGGTGCATCTCCATACTCATATCCCGAAGTTGGCAGCCATTCTGTCACGATACGGCGCTCCAGCTCCTGGATAGACTGGTTTGTCCCCTCTCCGGGAAACACCGCCCAGGTAGCCGCCGGAACAATGTATTCTTCAAGGTCATTTTTTTCCTGTGAAGTAGATACCGCAATATAGTATCTCCACGGTTCCGTATCATTGCAGGTGCTGATGCCCAGAACACCCATCGGCGGGGGATCCATCATGCCGATCAGCCTCTGCAGTGTCCCGTTTGTGGAGATCTCCTCCCACTTTGGCGGTATCACCGCAAAATTTTTCTCAATGTCCTTATGCAGCGGCACGGACACACCCACAATGCGAAACGCTTCTTTCGTTTCAATCCGATAGTTCATCTCTTCCACTCCCTTCACTGTAATTTTAAACCGGACAGGAGGAAAGGCTTTTACAGTTACCCCTTCATTTTTTACAACAGATGGAGCGATCCCGTGGACGGACTGAAAAGCTCTGTTAAATGCGGTGGG
>CABRSG010000415.1 GCA_902473545.1 uncultured Lachnospiraceae bacterium
AAGTGTTTGAGGCTGACGTGAACAGTACGCTAACATTACTACTGCTCACTCTGTTCGCAGTAACCATCGCAAATCTATTTAAAATTCGCTTCGCGAATGGGATTTGCTCACGCTTGAATCACATTCTCACGTCTCAAACAGCAAGTGTTTGAGGCTGACGTGAACAGTACGCTAACATTACTACTTGACTTTTTCACAGCAAGATGCGATAATGAACTCGGTAATAAAAAGTGAATATTCCTGGAATGTTCGACAACTCCTGCCGTTTTGAACCTACATTTACTTTAAACGGGATTCCTACATTGCCGGTTCGGATGTCAGGCCCCCATTAGTCAGGGGAAGGCAGATGAACGGTTGCGGTTACCCACCTAGCATTGCTAGGAGTCAAGAGGCAGGAACCGGCATTCTGGGTTGGAAAGAGAGCCGCAAGGCTCTCTTTTGTTACTGGAAAGAAAAGGAGAAGGCTATGGGAATTAAAATCAGCAGATTTGGAAAACTGAGCGACGGGAGAGAGGCAAAGCTTGTTACACTCGCAAACAAAAATGGCATGACGGTGGAGGTGACGGATTACGGCGCAGCGCTGGTGTCGGCGGTCACGGCGGATAAAAACGGAAAGTATGCGGATGTTGTGCTCGGCTATGCGGACGTCACCGACTATGCGAAAAACGGCGGCTATCTCGGCGCGACGATCGGAAGATGCGGAAACCGCATCGGCAAGGCGGCATTTACAATAAATGGAAAAGAGTACCAGATTGAGAAAAATGAGAACGGAAACAGCCTGCACAGCGGCTTTGTCGGATATGACAAGCTTATCTGGGATATGAAGGTGGATGAGGAGGCTCTGACGGTGACGTTCTCGCATCACAGCCCGGATATGGAGCAGGGATTTCCAGGAAACTTTGACGTGACGGTTGCATATACTCTGACAGAGGATAACGCGATTAAGATTACATACGACGGAAAGGCGGATAAAGATACCATCGCCAATATGACGAATCACAGCTATTTTAATCTGGAAGGGCATGACAGCGGCACCATTCTCGATCATGTGCTCTGGATTGATGCGGACGGCATCACGGCGGTGGATGCGGAGTCGATTCCGACCGGAGAAATCCTCCCGGTGGAGGGGACGCCGTTTGACTTCCGAAAGGAAAAGTCGATCGGCAGAGATATTGAACAGGATAACGAGCAACTTCGGATGGGCTGCGGCTACGACCACAACTTCGCGCTTAACACCGACGGCAGCATGAAGAAAATCGCGCAGGTGAAGGCTCCGGTGAGCGGACGTGTGATGGAGGTGTTTACCGACTGCGTGGGCGTGCAGCTCTACACCGGAAACTTTATCGAAAATACACAGATCGGCAAGGATGGAAAGGCATACGACAAGCGCTTTGGCTTCTGCCTGGAAACGCAGTTCTATCCGGATGCGGTAAATCATGAAAACTTTGCTTCACCGATTTTAAAGGCGGGGGAGACATACCATACGGAAACAATTTACAGATTTTCGTAACTATTCAGTGCAGCAGGAAGTGCTTCGGTCTGTACTGAACAATTCGAAATTATCATTTATGCAAAAGAGGGGACAGACTGGAGCGCTGTCCCCTTTGTCATTGAAAAGGGGGATTCATGAAAAAAATATTGATTTTAAGCGGCGGTATCGTGCTGGTGCTTTTGTTTAGCTTTGCGGATGGTACTATACAGAAAAAGCGGCAGGCAATGGATGCCGGACAGATGCAGTACGATGCCAGATCCACAGGGGCGGATGCAGGGAGAACAAGTCCGGTGTCTGCGCTGCCGGATGACGCTGGCAAAGGTTCTGGAAAAACAGACATTGTCAGCCGCGATATCCGCGTTCTTATTAAAACTGCCGGGTTTGCCAGCGAATACCACGAGGAAATCACGGTTTCTTCTGC
Organism: uncultured Lachnospiraceae bacterium; assembly: GCA_902473545.1. GTDB lineage: Bacteria > Bacillota > Clostridia > Lachnospirales > Lachnospiraceae > Marvinbryantia. The sequence goes on from CABRSG010000415.1 coordinate 1,914, forward strand.
AGCGGGCTTTACGGTTTCCGGCGAAAACGGCTCCTGGCAGTCGGATGCCGGGGAAAAGCAGATTTTTACCGCAGATTCCGCGGCGTTTGGTAGCGACGGTGTGCTTTATCTGAAAGCGGCGGACGGACAGTT
>CABRSG010000416.1 GCA_902473545.1 uncultured Lachnospiraceae bacterium
ATATTCTGCGTCGTCACCAGCTTGTCGTTGTCAAACAGGCAGATCTGGATACTTCCGCCGCTCACATCCACGATCGCGGTTCCGTTCTGGATGATTTTGTAGAAATCTTTCTCTCCAAACGCGATCGACTTATAATCCAGGAAACGCTGCTCGGAGTTGTCAAGGATCTCCAGGTTAAGCCCCGTCACCCGCTTTACCTGCTCCAGAACGAGCATACGGTTTTCCGCCTCCCGCACGGAGCTGGTCGCACAGGCGCGGTATGACGTAACCTTGTAGCCGTTCATGATCCGCACAAAATCTTTCAGGAGGCTGCAGAGCTCCTCGATCTTTTTCACGCTGATCTTGCCGGTATTGAAGGTGTCCTTTCCAAGCTCCATCCGGTAACGCACACAGTCGATCTCTTTCATCTCGTGCCGCGCCGGGAATTCAAAGATTTTCATTCCTACCTCATAGGAACCCACATCAATGGATGCAAACATTTTCACTGCCATGTCATGTTTTCTCCTTGCTTACGATATAATGCCTTTACATCTGCCCAAGCAGATAATCGATAAACTGCTGTGCGGTCCTGCCGGAAAGCCCGCCGTGGGACAGTTCCCACCTGTTCGCCTCCAGAAGAAGCTCCTCCTCGGGAAGCGCGACGCCGTTTTTCTCTGCCAGCACCCTGACGATATTCTGAAATTCCTTTTTGTCCGGTGCGCAGAAGAAAATCTGCACGCCGAAGCGATTGACCAGGGAGAGCTTTTCCTGCACGGTGTCGGAGGAATGCAGATCGTCCCGGCGCTCCTCCTTGTCGCTGAATTTCTCGCGCACAAGATGACGGCGGTTCGATGTCGCATAGATCAGAACGTTGTCCGGCTTTTTCTCCAGTCCGCCCTCGATCACCGCTTTCAGATACTTATATTCTATCTCAAAATCTTCAAAAGACAAGTCATCCATGTAAATTATGAACTTATAATTGCGATTTTTTATCTGTGCGATCACATCGTTCAGCTCCTGGAACTGATGCTTATAAATCTCGATGATGCGCAGCCCGCGCTCATAATACTGATTTAAGATGCCTTTAATGCTGGAGGATTTTCCGGTACCCGCATCGCCGAACAGCAGGCAGTTATTCGCTTTCCGCCCGCTCACAAACGCCTCCGTGTTGTCGATCAGCTTCTTCTTCGCGATCTCATAGCCCACCAGGTCGTCCAGATGTACATGCGCGATATTCCTGATCGGCACGATCTCCACACCTCCGTCGGTGCGCTCCACCCGGAACGCCTTGTGAAGCCCCAGCTTTCCGACGCCAAAATCCTTGTAAAAATCCATCATATGCTGCATAAATTCATCTACATCCCCTGACTGCTCCAGCAAAAGCGTCAGACTGCAGATGCGGTCGCGGATACGCTTATTGAAGGTCTTGCTGCTGCGGTCGATATTCCGGTAGTCCATCAGGCACCGCATCGCGGTTATGCCGGTTTTTTTCTCGATCTCTCCCAGGTCAAACGCATAAAGACCGCGAAAAATCTCAAAATCGTGTCTCGCGATGTCGATGATGCTGCCCTCCACCTTTCCAATGATCTCACAGGAGGTGCTGAATACATTTTCATGGTTCACCAGCAGGTAGGTAAGATAGGTGTGCCAGAGGTTGCCCTCAAAGCCATAGGAACCGGCCATCTCCACCAGACCGCTGATGCAGTCATAGTATACGCCCCGCAGCGTATCCATTCCATACTGCTCACTGCCGTCGTAATCGAGATTTTCCATCACCCAGACCATATTGTCAAAAACCCTGGCGTCCTTAAATTTACGGTATACCAGCAGTTCTTCCACTCTTGTACTTCCGGTCATACTTTCCCTCCGCAATAATTTCCGAGGATTTTTACGTTTGCCGCTTCCTCCGTAATGCCGCGCAGCGCGTTTTTTACGGCACTGTCGTTCAGATTTCCCTCCACGTCCACGAAGAACCGGTACTCCCAGTTCCGCTCCGGGATCGGGCGCGATTCGATCTTGCTCATGTTCAGATTGTTGTAAATAAAATGCGAAAGTATATGGT
>CABRSG010000417.1 GCA_902473545.1 uncultured Lachnospiraceae bacterium
GACGAGAGCGGCAGTCTGGCGGCGCGCACCGATCTTTTGGGCGCGATCACGGTGAAGGTATCAGACGACGGATATACCGTGATCGGACATCTGAAGCCGTGAATGATAAAGTGCGGGAAGAGCATTGTGCAGACCGGGACTTTTGAAGGATGGTATTTGAGTAAGGGAGGGGAAGTCTATGAACATCCGGGAGATGGCGGAAAACAGGGAAGAGGAATTTTTAAGTGAATATGCGAGCCTGAGCAGAAATACGCGCGGAAGAGACCGGGAGGAGGCGCCGTGTGATATACGGCCGGTCTATCAGCGCGACCGCGACCGCATTCTGCACTGCAAATCGTTCCGAAGGCTGAAACATAAGACGCAGGTCTTTCTGAACCCGCAGGGCGATCATTACCGCGACCGTCTGACGCATACGCTGGAGGTGTCGCAGATCGCGCGCACGATCGCGCAGGCGCTGCGCCTGAATGAAAATCTGACGGAGGCGATCGCGATGGGGCACGACCTCGGACACACGCCCTTCGGCCACGCCGGGGAGCGCGTGCTGAACCGTGTCTGCCCGGACGGGTTTATCCACAGTGAGCAGAGCATCCGCGTGGTGGAGCTGCTGGAGAAAAAGGGAAGGGGACTAAACCTCACCTGGGAGGTGCGGGACGGCATCCGCAATCACCGCACGAGCGGGAATCCTTCTACATTGGAGGGAAAGGTTGTGCGTCTCTCGGATAAGATCGCCTATATCAACCACGATATCGACGACGCGGAGCGCGCGGGCATCCTGCGCGAGGAGGAGATCCCGCTGGAATACCGCCAGGTGCTCGGCAGCACCATCAAGGAGCGGCTGAATACGATGATCCACGATATCGTGAGCAGCAGCCAGGGAAAACCGGATATCTGCCAGTCGCCGGAGGTGGAGCAGGCAATGAAGAATATCCGTAAATTCATGTTTAAGAGTGTGTATACGAACCCGGCTGCAAAGGGAGAGGAGACCAAGGCGGAGAATATGATCGCTGCCCTGTACGAATATTATGAAAAGCATCTGGAGGTGCTGCCGCTGGAATACCAGGAGATGGTGACAAGGGGCGGGCAGAGCGTGCCGCGCGTGGTGTGCGACTACATTTCCGGCATGACCGACCAGTATGCGATGACGAAATATGCGGAATACTTTATTCCGAAGGCGTGGAAGCTTTAAAGAAAGGAAGAAAAGGATGTTTTACTCGGAGGATCTTGTGGAAGAGGTGCGCTCCAGAAATGATATTGTGGATGTGATCTCAGGCTATGTACGGCTGCAGAGAAAGGGCAGCTCTTACTTTGGACTATGTCCGTTTCACAGCGAAAAATCGGCGTCTTTTTCCGTATCGCGGGAAAAGCAGATGTATTATTGCTTTGGCTGCGGAGCGGGCGGCAATGTCTTTACGTTCCTGATGGAATACGAGCACTATACCTTCCCGGAAGCTCTGAAGGTGCTGGCTGACCGCGCGGGCGTGCAGCTTCCTGAGCAGGAGGCGAGCGAGGAGATGCGGCGGGAGCAGAGTCTGCGCAGCCGTATTCTGGAATTGAATAAAATGGCGGCGAAGTATTTTTACTATCAGCTCCGCCAGGAAAACGGCGCGCATGCCATGAAGTATCTGAAGGATCGCCGGCTTTCAGATGAGACGATCCACCGCTTCGGACTTGGCGATGCAAATAAATACAGCAATGATCTCTACCGTTATCTGAAGGGAAAGGATATCTCAGACGAACTGCTGGCGCAGTCCGGGCTGATGCAGGTGGACGAGAAGCGCGGCATGTACGATAAATTCTGGAACCGCGTCATCTTCCCGATCATGGATGTAAACGGCAGGGTGATCGGTTTTGGCGGCCGCGTGATGGGCGACGGAAAACCGAAATATTTAAATTCTCCCGAGACGGTGGTGTTTGATAAGAGCCGTAACCTTTACGGGCTGAATTTTGCAAAGACCGCGCGTAAGAAGCAGCTTCTGGTGTGCGAGGGCTATATGGATGTGATCTCGCTGCACCAGGCTGGTTTTATCAATGCGGTAGCG
>CABRSG010000418.1 GCA_902473545.1 uncultured Lachnospiraceae bacterium
GGACGATGCACCGCGTGCCGGAGGTAATCGACTGCTGGTTTGATTCCGGCGCGATGCCGTTTGCGCAGCATCACTATCCGTTTGAAAATAAAGAAGTGTTTGAACAGCAGTTTCCGGCGCAGTTTATCTCCGAGGCGGTCGACCAGACGCGTGGATGGTTCTACTCCCTGCTGGCAGAGTCGACGCTGCTCTTCAACAAGGCGGCGTATGAGAACGTCATCGTGCTTGGACATGTGCAGGATGAGAACGGGCAGAAGATGAGCAAATCCAAGGGAAATGCCGTCGATCCGTTTGAGGCGCTGGAAACCTACGGCGCAGACGCGATCCGCTGGTATTTCTATATTAACAGTGCGCCGTGGCTGCCGAACCGTTTCCACGGAAAAGCCGTGCAGGAGGGACAGCGCAAGTTTATGGGAACCCTCTGGAACACCTATGCGTTCTTCGTGCTGTATGCGAACATTGACAATTTTGACGCGACGAAATATACGCTGGAATACGATAAGCTGCCGGTTATGGATAAATGGCTGCTGTCAAAGATGAACACGATGATCAAAGCGGTGGACGATAATCTAGCGAATTACCGCATCCCGGAGACGGCGAGAGCGCTGCAGGAGTTTGTGGACGATATGAGCAACTGGTACGTGCGCCGCAGCCGCGAGCGCTTCTGGGCAAAGGGCATGGAGCAGGACAAGATCAACGCCTACATGACGCTGTACACCGCGCTGGTGAACGTGGCGAAGGCGGCGGCCCCGATGATTCCGTTTATGACCGAGGATATCTACCGCAATCTGGTATGCAGCATCGACAAGAGCGCTCCGGATAGCGTGCATCTGTGCGATTTTCCGACCGTGGACGAGGCGCATATCGACAAAGAGCTGGAAGCCAATATGGACGAGGTCCTGAAGATCGTCGTGATGGGACGCGCGGCAAGAAATGCGGCAAACATCAAGAACCGTCAGCCGATCGCAAATATGATGGTGAAGGCGCCGAAGGAGCTGGATTCCTACTTTACGGAAATTATCCGCGACGAGCTGAACACCAAGAACGTCACCTTTACGGACGATGCCGGAAGCTTTGTATCCTATAATTTCAAACCGCAGCTCAAGACCGTTGGACCGAAGTACGGCAAGCTGCTCGGCGGCATCCGTCAGGCGCTCACAAATCTGGACGGACGTGCGGCGATGGCGGAATTAAAGCAGGAGGGCGCACTTCATCTTGACATTAACGGGCAGTCTGTTGTATTATTAGAGGACGACTTGCTTATCGAGACCGCCCAGACAGAGGGCTATGAGACGGAGCAGGACGGCGATATCACGGTTGTTCTGGATACGACGCTCACGCCGGAGCTGATTGAGGAGGGCTTCGTCAGAGAGCTTGTCAGCAAGATCCAGACCATGCGAAAGGAAGCCGGTTTTGAGGTGACGGACAGAATCGTCATTTACGCGATGGGCAACGAAAAGATCGAGAGCATCCTGAAAGCCCACACAGAAGAGATCCGTTCGGAAGTACTGGCAGACGACATTGTATACAACACCACGAAGGGTTACGAAAAAGAGTGGAGCATCAACGGCGAAAAAGTAACCATGGCAGTTAAAAAACAGTAACGGTTAGCAGACGGAAGGAGAAACAATGAGCAAAAAGTTTAATAAGAAAGAGTTCATTAACGATGTGAAGGCAAATGTAAGAACGCTTTACCGCAAAAATCTGGATGAGGCTACCCAGCAGCAGATTTTTCAGGCAGTGTCCTACACGGTAAAGGATACCATTATCGACAACTGGCTCGCGACACAGGAGCAGTATGAGAAGGACGATCCGAAGTATGTATACTACATGTCCATGGAGTTCCTGATGGGACGTGCGCTCGGAAACAACCTCATCAATCTGACAGAGTATGAGGATGTAAAAGAGGCGCTGGAGGAAATCGGCTTCGACCTCAACGTGATCGAGGACCAGGAGCCGGATGCGGCGCTTGGAAACGGCGGCCTTGGACGTCTGGCGGCATGCTTCCTGGATTCCCTGGCAACCTTAAATCTTCCT
>CABRSG010000419.1 GCA_902473545.1 uncultured Lachnospiraceae bacterium
CTCCTGCCGCTAAAAGATCTTCGCCCGGGTTCTGCAGCGCTCCGCCAAGCTGCTCTGCGAGCGCCTGCACCTGCTCATTTAATGCAGCCGTTCCGCCTGCAAGCTGGTCCGCTCCGGCAATATAAGCGTCCGTTCCCTGTGCAAAGTCCTTCGCTCCTTCCACATAAGTCTTTGTTCCTGCAATCAGTGTATTTGTTCCGTTCACATAACCGTTCATGCCCGAAATAAGTGTCGCCGTTCCATCCACGTAAGCCGATGCCCCGGAAGCAAGCGTTTCCGCTCCATCCACGTAAGCTAACGCCCCGGAAGCAAGCGTTCCCGCGCCGTCCGCATAAGTGCCAGCACCGCCCGCCAGCGTCACTGCCCCGTCCACGTAGGCATCTGCACCGCTCTTTAAGGAAGCCGCCCCATCGGTATACTGTTTGATCCCCTGCTGCAGCGACCTGCTGCCCCCTGCAAGCTGACTGCTTCCGCTCTGCAGCGCATCCACGCCAGAAACAAGCGCGCCCTTATTCGCGTTCATCTGGTCGATACCGGCAACCAGGCTGTCAACGCCAGAAATCAGATCGCCCTTCTTACTATTTAAAGTATCAATACCCGCAACCAGTGTATTGATACCGTCCACCAGGTCGCCTTTTTTGTCGTTCAGTGTATTGATTCCATCCGCCAGCGTTCCCATATTCTCATCAATTTCATTCATGCCGTCGATCAGCTCCGTACAGGAATCCCTCAGCTCCTTCACGCCGTCCGCCAGCTCGCCGCTGCCGTCGGTAAGCTGATCGGCTGCGTCCTCCAGCTCTTTTACCGCATCCTCCAGATCGTCCAGATTTTTAATATCGTCCAGACCAAATTTTGAGAGATCCAGATTGGTCGCTGCCGTCATTGTCATGGACAGTTCAAAATCTGTCACATCCGCTTCCATCTCAAAATAATCAGGAATCTCGATATCCTCCAGACCATCTTTGCCCTCCAGGTTCAGACTGTCGGCAACGCCCGGAAAGCCCATGCCGATGACCATTTCCTTTTCGCCGTCGGATACCAGACGTCCATGCTCCACCGTAACATTCGAGAAATGATCGGACGGAAGCACCATGCCCGTCACCATCGCAAACGGCGTGTAGACCTCCCCGCTTTTTTCACGGTTTACATAAGTAAAACGGATGCACACGTGACCGTCCTTTCCGGCAAGCTCCTCCGGTGAGATCTCCTTTCCATCCAGATAATAGGAGACCTGCACCTCCACGGGCAGCTCACGGTCGGTCGTTCCCTGGTAATAAATATCCCTGCCGTCCGCATTCCAGACCACCTCGGAGCCGTTCTGTGAGAAGGTCTCCTCGCCTTTTACGTTCTCGATATCCTGCAGGTCGGTCACATCGGTCAGCGTATCGGCACCGTCCGTATTTTTCAGCCAGGCGCTGACGATCACCTCGTCCGGCGCGCCGGTCGCCGATGATTTCACGTACACCGTTTCCTCTTTTTCCGCCGATGTACCCGCTGCATTTTCAGTTGCGGCTATGTTCACCTTTTCCGTCGCCTCTGTTTCCATGCTATCCGCCGCATATACTCCGGCGGCGGTCTGTCCCGCCAGCATCATGCCCGCCATCGCAGCGGCAAGCGATTTTGTCAGTTTACGGTTTCTGTTCATATTATTTTGCCCCCTTAAAGCCCTTGCTTGTTTTGCAGATTACTTTGTCGAATATCATAAACATTGCCGGCAGCATGCAAAGCACGACCACCATGCTGATCAGTGCGCCGCGCGCCATCAGCGAACAGAGCGAGCTGATCATGTCGATGTTGGAGTACATGCCAACGCCGAACGTCGCCGCAAAGAAGCTGATCGCGCTGACAATAATGGACTTCATACTGGATCGGTGCGCGACCCGGATCGCCTCTTTTTTACCAAGCCCGCCGCTGCGCTCCTTCTCATAACGGCTTGTCATGAGAATTGCATAGTCGACGGTCGCGCCGAGCTGGATGGTTCCGATGACAATGGACGCGATAAACGGA
>CABRSG010000420.1 GCA_902473545.1 uncultured Lachnospiraceae bacterium
AAACAGATAGAAAAACAGGCCTGCGTTTGATATCTGGTACATGTAATAAGCCATCCGTTCTTTTCCCTGCATCGGAGCAAAATAGGCGGCGCGCTGCAGCGCATGTCTGTTTAAACCTGCGGGCAGAAGAAAACGTACAGCAAAAAACGGGATCAATAGCAGCCATCCGTTCATCAGAAAAATCCCTTTCTTCCTTTTTCATCGCTTAATCACGAGATAAATGGGCTTCCGTGGGTGGGGGAGAAGAGGAGCTGATCTGTCATATAGCTATTTGATGCTGCATAAGTTTACATAATATTTTTATGTAAACTTATGCAGTGAATAAACATATCAGGCATATGCAAAACACTGACCGACACGTCTATGCTCTCAGATTCACCGGGCGCATCATGCGGATCAAACCGATGACTTTACCGAGAATCGTCACCTCGTCCACAATGATCGGTTCCATCGAGCTGTTTTCCGGCTGTAAACGGTAGTGTCCCTTTTCCTTATAAAAAGTCTTCACCGTGGCGGAATCCTCCACCAGGGCCACAACCTTCTCCCCGTTGGCGGCAGTAGCCGATCTCTCGACAATCACCTGGTCTCCGTCATAGATACCAGCCTCAATCATGCTGTCCCCCTTTACGCGCAGCATAAAAACCTCCTTGTTCGGAAGCATCTCAACCGGAATGGGAAAGTAGTTCTCGATGTTTTCCTCAGCCAGAAGCGGGAGACCGGCGGCCACGGTTCCAACCAGGGGAACATTGACAACCTCGCGCCGGGTCAGATTGAAGCTGTCATCGATGATCTCGATGGTTCTGGGCTTCGTGGGATCACGGCGTATGTATCCATTCCTTTCCAGCGTCTCCAGATGGGAGTGAACCGAAGAGGTGGACTTTAAATGAACGGCTGCGCAGATCTCGCGCACTGCCGGCGGATATCCTTTTTTCAAAATGCATTCCTTAATATATTCTAAAATCTCTGTCTGCTTTGATGTGATTTTGCCCTGTGTCATAAAGGACCTCCTATCGTGTCTCGTATTTGGTGGAGTTTTGATACTACTATACTAACATATGTTCGAGAAAAATGCAAACCTTTGTTCGATAATTTTTCAAAAATCTATTGACAAACATCTGTTCAGATACTATAATGCAAGCATAACAAGAACAAATGTTCCGGAATATATGTTCGCTGCTTGATTTTTACTGCAAAGGGGCGTTACATATGAAAAAGATTTTAATTGTTATCTCGGCATTCCTGGTGTTTTCTTCCTCTTTCTTCGGGAAAAACATTATGAGCGCCATGGCTGAGGAGCCGGACCGGGCCCCTCAGCAGAAGTATTATACCAGCATCCGTATCGAGGACGGCGAGACTTTGTGGAGTATCGCAGACCAGTACGGAAAAGAAGCAGGGATAGACACCGCCTGTTATATGGAAGAATTAAAAAGAATGAACGGATTGAGCGGCGATGAAATACTGTATGCCGGCAGGCATCTGACCGGGTGCTATTACTCGGATGAAGTCAAATGATGTATTCACTATTCATGTAATTCATTCATTCCGTAGCTTTACCGCATTCCTTGCGCTGCGTCTGCGCTCGTCCGCCTGCGCCGCATAGTGCTTTTTGGTGGTATTGACATCGGAGTGTCCAAGCACATCCGCCACCAGATAGATATCGTTTGTCTCATGATAAAGGTTTGTTCCGTAGGTGCTCCGCAGCTTATGAGGGGTGATTTTTTTAAGAGGCGTGACGGTCTTTGCGTATTTTTTTACGAGATTTTCCACGCTTCGCACATTGATTCGTTTTTTCTGCATCGAGAGAAACAGCGCATCTTCGTCGCCCTCAGCCGTTACGATTTCTTTTCGTTCCCGGAGATACTCTCTGAGCGCCTGTTCGACCTCCTCGCCGAAATAAACGATGACCTCCTTTCCGCCTTTTCGGTGAACACGCAGGCCGTCCACACCAAAGTCAATATCCGTGATATTTAAGCCCACACATTCGGAGACACGAAGCCCCGTA
>CABRSG010000421.1 GCA_902473545.1 uncultured Lachnospiraceae bacterium
GGCTGAAGGTAGAGTCTGAAATCTCCATCTACCAGCGCCTGCTCAAACGTGCGGTCCAGCTCTCTCGCCTGCCGGATACGCTCTGCAATATCATCGTCGTAAAAAAGACATTTTCCACTGGTTTTTTTATCCTTAAGCGCCATCCGTGCCTGATCCTGGAGCACCATGATATCCATGCTCTGATCGGTGATGAAGCTGACTCCTTCCCAGAACTCAAACTCATTTTTCGGCAGATCCGTGTCTTCGAAAGAATTAATTTCAGAAACGATCGCATCCAGCCTTTTCTGAATCTCATCCGGATCTGTTTCCTTCAAAAGCAGGAAATAGTGATCCATCTCGCTGCGGGCCGCAATTTCCAGATGTTCCTTTTTTAAATTTTTATCGATACTGCGGTAAAAATATTTGAGCATCTCATTTCCGACGCCCACTCCATATTTCTCATTGATCTCCTTAAAATCTACCGCATCCAGCAAAACGACTGCATAGCCGCTCATGTCGTTTTTCTCCGACAGAGCCATGTACTTCTGCTTAAATTCCGTATTATTGATGCCGTCAGTAATATCGTCGTAAAATGCCAGCCATTCCAGGCTTTTCCGACCATAATTATATGTGCCCGTCAGAGTCATGCCAAACGCAAGAGAAACCACGATGGAGCCCAGAACACCAATAAATGAACGCAGAACAAAAGAATCCGAATAGACCGAAAGCAGATTTTTCGGAACGATGGTCAGCATAATCCAATCATTGATTCCCATGGGCGTATAGGAGAGGTATCCGTCATTTCCAGTAGCCATGCGAAATTCAAAAATACCTCCCTCGTCATGATCTATATGCTCCTCCATCACCCGCATTTTTTCCAGGAGCTCCTGATCCTCCCCATCATAAAACACCTGAGCCAGATACACAAACGCTCCGTCATCGGCGGGGGACAGCACCACCTGACCGTCCTTGTTAATGATACAGCTGTAGCTTCTGCCGCTAAAACCGCCTGTCCGGATGATGTCACGCATAGAAGCCTCTCCCTCCCCGGCCATAAGAAAGCCTGTTCTCTGACCGTTCCGGTATAAAGGTCTTATATAAAGCAAATATTGCTGCTCCACACCGATCGCACTTTTTCCCGTCTCCACAGCATTCCTGACTGTCTCCAGCTCCATCAGATGTTCCCCATCCGCAGCAATCCCCTCAGGCAGTTCACCAGAAAAATAGAACTCCCTGTCCACGCTGTCATAAAATGCGATGAAATCCATATCGCTTATCAGACGTTTGCGCTCAAGGAAATTATCCTGAAGTGCCTCATACTGTTCTCCGTTCATATACTCGATGGAATCACCTATGCTGTCCACCAGAATCCTTTTGTCCCGGAGCCGGATACTGACCGCATTAGCCATCTGATCTGTGATATTATTTACATATTCCTGGGTGTTTTTCGCATTGCGCCGATTCATGGTCACCATGTTAACCAGAGATCCGCCTATGACAATCAGTGAAAATATAATAAACAAAAATATGTAATACCGTCCCTTGCCGTAAAGCCTGCTGTAAATTCTCAAATTTTCGTATCTGTTTTCGCGTCCCCTTCTCATGTTCTTCCTCTCTTTATCTGTCTGTATCACTTATACAGTGATATTATACACAATTTCTGTGTTAATTTCTATATAAAATCATTGACAGCCGCGCCGAATCGTCTATACTTCTAAGAGTAAACATTTAACAGCATAGAAACGGAGAACAGCATTATGTGTGGAATTGTTGGATATGTAGGGGATAAACAGGCAGCTCCCATACTGCTTGAGGGACTTACAAAACTGGAATACAGGGGCTATGACTCCGCCGGCATCGCGGTCTATGGGGAGAACGGGATCCGCATGGAGAAGGTCTCCGGGCGCCTTGTTAAGCTTAAGGAAGCCACTGAGGACGGTCGGACGCTTCCCGGAACCTTAGGCATCGGGCACACCCGCTGGGCGACTCACGGAAGCCCCAACGACATCAACGCGCACCCGC
>CABRSG010000422.1 GCA_902473545.1 uncultured Lachnospiraceae bacterium
TCATTGATGTCTGCGAGTATATCCAGCGTGGAAAATCGCCGAAGTATTCTCCAATCAAAAAGTACCCCGTAATCGCCCAGAAGTGCAATCAATGGAGCGGTTTTTCAATTGAAAAGGCACAGTTTATTGAGCCGGATTCTCTGTCCTCCTATGGACCGGAGCGTCTTTTGCAGGATAATGACCTAATGTGGAACTCTACTGGCCTTGGCACATTGGGGCGAATGGCTATTTATAAAACTGTAGCAAATCCGTATGAACTGGCTGTTGCAGACAGCCACGTCACCATTATACGTCCTTTGAAACAGTTTGTTCTGCCGGAATACTTGTACTACTATTTTGCCAATCCAACCGTACAAAGCGTTATAGAAGATCAGGCAGACGGTACTACGAAGCAGAAAGAACTCGCAACATCGACCATCAAAGCGTATCTTACACCAATTCCGCCGCTTGATGAGCAACGCCGTATTTTGACGAAACTGTCGGAAGTCCTGCCTGTGGTAAAAAGCTATGGAGCAGTATACGATGAAACCGCAGCCATGCAGGAAGCTTTTCCGGAGCGCCTCAAAAAATCGATACTGCAGGAGGCAGTCCAGGGTAAGCTGGTACCACAAGACCCGTCTGACGAGCCTGCAGAGGATCTGCTGGAACGTATCCGGGCGGAGAAACAGCGGCTCATCAAGGAAGGAAAAATCAAAAAGGACAAGCATGAGTCTGTCATTTTCAGACGGGATAATTCTCATTATGAAAAGCGTGGTTCAGAAGAGGTCTGCATCGACGATGAGATCCCGTTTGAAATCCCCGAAAACTGGGCTTGGTGCCGGGCTTCCAGTTTAGGAACAATGGTCAGAGGGCGTGGCATCAAACGAACAGAAACTGCTACCCAAGGGTGTCCGTGCATTCGATACGGGGAAATATACACAACCTACGAAACCTCCTTTGATGCGGCAGTTTCCTTTGTCCCTGAATCGCTTGATAAGGATTGCTTGCATTTTTCCTCCGGAGATGTAGTATTCACATTGACAGGTGAGAACAAAGTGGATATTGCAAAAACAGTGGCGTTTCTCGGAAACGGACAAATTGCGGCAGGTGGCGATTTGGCTTTCTGGACGCATCATGGAATGAATCCGCTGTATCTGGTGTACTATATGGCATCGCCGTATTGCATTGAGCTTAAGCGCAGGATGGCGACAGGCGACATTATCGTTCATATTTCGACTTCAAAGGTCGGCAATTTCCTTGTTCCCGTTCCTCCGCTTGACGAGCAGGATCGGATCGTATCGGCGATAGAACAGCTTTTTGCTGTGGCTTCTACTTTGTAAAGTTCTCATTATGAGAAGTTGGACGGTGTGGAGCGCTGTATCGACGATGAACTGCCCTTTGAAATACCGGCATCTTGGGCGTGGGTGCGACTCGGTACTGTTTTGGAAATAGCACGAGGGGGTTCACCACGGCCAATTCAGCAATACCTTACCACTGAGTCTAACGGAGTAAACTGGATCAAAATCGGTGATGCGGACAAAGGCGGGAAGTACATTTACAAAACAAAGGAAAAAATCTGCCCGGAAGGGGTTACAAAAAGTCGCATGGTTCATAGCGGCGACTTTTTGCTTACAAACTCAATGAGCTTCGGACGCCCATATATTCTCAAAACTGACGGCTGTATCCACGACGGTTGGCTCGTTTTGTCGAATAGATTTGAATGCTACTCTGTAGATTTCCTATATTATATTCTTTCGTCGCCGTTTGCGTACTACCAGTTCTGTGATAGCGTCAGTGGTGCAGTAGTGAAAAACTTGAACAGCGATAAAGTGTCAAATGCGCTCTTTCCTCTTCCTCCGCTCAGCGAACAGTGCCGTATCATCCAGCGGATTGAGAAATTGCTCCCACTGGTCAAAAGACTGTAAAAGGAGCAGGGTATAATATCATAATGAAAGGAGGTCTTTCACTATGATAGAAGAATTC
>CABRSG010000423.1 GCA_902473545.1 uncultured Lachnospiraceae bacterium
GGATTTTGTGAGTCTGCGCAAAAGCCTTACGGAGCTTGGCATTTGCGTGCATTCTCTGGAGAGTGCGTTTTCCTGGAGTGATCTGAAGACAAATGCGGACGGGCTGGTTCCGGTGATCGTGCAGGACTACCGGACAAAGCAGGTGCTGATGCTTGCCTATATGAATGAAGAGGCGTTTCAGCAAACGCTGATCACCGGACGAATGACTTATTTCAGCAGAAGCCGCAAAGAGCTGTGGCTGAAGGGAGAGACGTCCGGGCACTATCAGTTTGTAAAGCAGATTTCCCTGGACTGTGACAACGACACGCTGCTCGCGAGGGTCCTGCAGGTGGGAGCCGCCTGCCACACCGGCAACACGAGCTGTTTTTACCGCGACGTGGTCCCGCAGCAGTCTACATACCGCAGCACGGAGACAGTGTTGGAGGATGTCATGGGTGTGATCCAGGATCGTAAGAAAAACCCGAAGGAGGGTTCTTACACCAATTACCTCTTTGACAAGGGCATCGACAAGATTCTCAAAAAGCTGGGCGAAGAGGCGACGGAGATTGTCATCGCTGCCAAAAATCCAAACCCGGAGGAAATCAAGTACGAGATCAGCGATTTCCTTTATCATATGATGGTGCTGATGGCGGAGCGCGGCGTGAGCTGGGAGGATATCGCCGAGGAGCTGTCGCACAGGTAGATTTTTTGAAAAATCCATTTGACAAGTGTGGCAAAAATCAGTAAAATAACAGTAACGAGTGGCGTAACTGCGTAAATCCAGTTTATACCGCTCGTTATTTTTGTAATAACCATTTTAAAAGCAGTGTGTGGCCTGAGCAGGGCGTAAATCCAGCTCAAATGTGCCGCACACTTTTTTTGTAAGGAGGAGAACATTATGGAACAAAAATCAAACGCTTTTCTGGAAACAGAAAAAATCGGGACGCTAATGCGGAAATACGCGATTCCCTGCATTATTTCCCTGCTGGTTGCCGCGCTGTATAACATCGTAGACCAGATCTTTATCGCGAACGCCGATTATCTCGGCTCCTACGGAAACGCGGCAAATACCGTAGTATTCCCACTGACGGTGGTGGCGCTTGCGATCGCTGTGATGATCGGCGACGGCTGCTGTGCTTTCGTCAGCATCAGCCTTGGCGCGAACCGCAGGAAGGACGCTCATCAAAGCATTGGAAATGCCATTATCCTTTGCGTCGCCGCCAGCATTATTCTGACGGCGGTCTATCTGATCGCGATGGAGCCGATCCTGACTTTTTTCGGCGGAAAGGTAAATGAGCAGACCTATGTAAACGCGAAGGAGTATTTTTTCTGGATCGCGCTCGGTGTGCCGTTTTATATGTTCGGGCAGGCGGCAAATCCGATCATCCGCTCTGACGGAAGCCCGAAATTTGCGATGATCGCTACTGTGTCCGGTGCGGTTGCCAACATCATCCTCGACCCGATTCTGATCTATCCGCTGCACATGGGCATGATGGGCGCGGCGGTCGCGACAGTTGCCGGGCAGATACTTACGGCCGGACTGTCCATCTGGTATCTGTACCACATGAAGGCGGTGAAGTTGGAAAAGAGCAGTTTTTCACTGCAGGGCAGACTGATAAAGAAATTTCTTATGCTTGGCATTACCAGCTTTCTTGCGCAGGCATCGCTGGTGGTGTCCATGGCGGCGGTGCAGAATATGTGCACAAAATACGGCGCGCTGGATCCGGTCTTTTCCCAGGCGGAGTACGCGCAGATTCCGCTGGCGGTGCTCGGCATTGTCATGAAATTTTTCCAGATTGCGATCTCCATTGCGGTCGGCATGGCGGCAGGCTGCATTCCGGTGGTGGGCTATAACATCGGTGCAGGCAGAAAGGACCGGGCGAAAAAGCTCTTTACCTATCTCCTGCTGTGGGAGCTGGGCATCGGACTCATTGCCCTGGGAATTGTGGAGATTTTCCCCCGGC
>CABRSG010000424.1 GCA_902473545.1 uncultured Lachnospiraceae bacterium
CCCTCCACATAGTTGTAGGACATGGCGCCCAGCATGGTCACCTTTGTTCCCTCTGCCAGCGGCAGGCAGTTATTGTCATTTTTCAAAAGGACTGCGCCCTCCGCCTCTAACTGTACATTGACATCATACCCTTCCGCGTAACACTCATCCGCGGTGGGTGCCGCCTGAACATAAATGGTCGCCGGATTTACCACGGACATTACCATTGCTGCCGCAAATGCCATACTTGATATTCTTTTTACTGCATTATGCTTCCTCATACTTTCCCTCCTGAATTGTTTATGCGGTTTCTTTCAGCGGATATCGTTTTCTCCTTCCCCCTTTTTGCTGTCTTTGAAACCGGAATTGCTTGTTTTTTTGTGCCATCAGCATAACACGATTTCCGTTTATGTTTCGTTTTCTGGCATGATTGGTAAATTTCGCGGCACGATTGGTAATTTTTCGTCAAAAAAAGCACCGCCGTTTTCCGGTTGTGCTGTTTTTATATCTATTTATGCTGTTTTCCTGTCCGTTTGTGCTATTTTTATATCCAGAGGCTTCATAATATCAAATACTTTTAAACCGAACGTTTCTTTTAGGACGATGCCGCGGCGGAGGTTGCCGGCACCGGCAAAAGAATCTGCAGGGAAAAGTAATCTTCCCCGGCTACACAGGTAATCCCGCCGCCGTATTTTTCCGCGGTATAACGAATACTTTTCAGTCCGTATCCGTGGTAATCGCGGTCCGCTTTGGTGCTGACCGGAAGCCCGTCCTCAAAAGCCGGCTTTGTCTCGCAGTAGTTGCGGACGCGGATCATCTGGAAATTGCCTTTTGGAAACACAGAAACCTGGATGACACGCTTTTTTCGGTCCTTATATTGTATAACCGTCTCGATGGCGTTGTCCAGCGCATTTCCGAACATCGTGTACAGATCCACGCTCCCGACGAAATCCAGCGCGGTTCCGTCCGCCATGCAGGTCATCTGAATCGCATGTTCCTCACAGAAAAGGCTCTTTTCCGTCAAAACCGTGTCCAGCACCGAATTGCCGGTTTTCATTGCCGTATCGTAAATCATGATGGATTTTTCCATCTCGTCGATCTGCTCGTTCAGCGCCTGCTCGTCGTGCAGCGCCCGCAGCGCCGCGATCTGATGCCGCAGGTCGTGGCATTTGCGGTTTATCAGCTCAATATTCTCCTTCGACATCCGGTACTGCTCCTGCTGCTGATGCCAGAGCTGCCGAATGGTATCCAGCTCCTGCTCCGTGCGCTGAATCTGCTCAGCTCTGTTCTGCATATAAAGCATCATAAAGCAGAACGCCGCCATAATCAGACGGAATACCGTAATCATATTGGAGCCGCTCTCCGGCTCATACCCAAGCAGCCAGAACAATACCTGGTAATTGGACAGTATCGCATAAACTACCAGAATGAACACGCTGAACAAAAGCTTCTGTCTGCCAATATGATAGCGCCCGTTTGCCGCGAATCTGCTTACCAGAAACTTTTTCACCAGAGCGCAGCAGCCCGCCATGCACGCCAGATAAATCAGCAGAATCAGTGCATAGCGCGCCGGGGACTGTATCCGGTAAAAAATGTCTGAGACGGGCATGACGATCTGCGTGAGCGCATCGGTCATCAGATACACCAGCACCGTGCAGTAAAGCGCCGCCCTGCGCGGAATTTTGTATATTGCCGTTCCAAAAAGAAAGGCTCCCAGAAAATACAGCGGAGCCTCCAGCGAAGTGGAAGCATTCTCAAAATCAACTAAAACATCGTCCAGAAGCAGAATCATCACAAGCAGCAGCGCCGCAAGAAGCGCCTGCCGCACGCGGTCTCTCTTCCGCACGCAGATGCTGCAGAAGGCGGCCATCAGCGCGAGCGAGCAGGCGGTCATAAAAAACATCGGTCCGCTAAATACCATTCTCTCAAGCATCCGCCGTTCCTCCTAT
>CABRSG010000425.1 GCA_902473545.1 uncultured Lachnospiraceae bacterium
GTAGATGCCGCTCACAGTGGCCTTTACTTCTTTTTTCACAGGGATCAGATCAAAAATCTTGGCGTCTGCCACCAGCGTCATTACTCTTGGACCGACTTTTGCTTTTACAATAGGAAGCTTTGTCCTGCGCATCAGCTTCGGCGTCTGGTCGATGACCATCTGGGGAAGTCCGGAGTCCTTAATCTTCATCATCTTTTTATCAATAACCAGCATGGAGACGGTCTGCTTCATTGCCTCCATCTGTTCCTGCTGTGCGGCCTGCTTTTTCTGTGCTTTTCTGCCGAAAAAATACAATACGCCGAGAATGACGACTAATACCAGCAGAATGATCAAAAGAATGTTAAATACTGACATTTTTCTCCTCCTCAAAAGTTTGCTTTTTTTATTTTAGCATCCTTTTTTTAAAAGTGCAATAATCTTTCGCAATACTGTGAAAAAACTGTGATAGTAATTGATTTTTCGGAGGAATTATGTTAGAGTGGCTATTAGAGATTTTACATTTTTGGAGGAATTTATGGGCGAAGACAGGTACCAAAGGGGAGACTCCGGCGAAAGAAGAGGCAGGCGCATGGCGCAGCAGACCGGGGACGTCAGACGCAGACGGGCAGAATATGATGCGCGGCGTACTGGGCCGCAGAAAAGACAAAAGAAAAAAAGGGGCGGCGGAGCGGCAACTGTTATTTTAATCCTGTTGATTTTACTTGTGGCAGCAGGTATTATATTAGTGGAGTCCGACTGGCTTGGCGTGGAAATACCGTTTCTGCAGACGGGCGTGAAGCAGACGCTCACACAGGCGGAAGCGCTTGCACGGGGCTGCGATTATGACGGAGCGATCGCGACACTGCAGGAAAACGGAGAATATGGTTCTAATGCGCAGCTTCAGGAGGCAGCCGCAGAATATGAGAGTGAGAAGGCTGCCATGGAGACGGCGATAAAGGAAACCCTCGCTTCTGCCGGTGCGCGCGCGGATGAATATGATTACAAGGGCGGCGCAGACATTCTCAGGGCAAGCCAGTATTACAGCGTGAGCAGCGTTTTGCAGACGACGGCGGCACAGTATGACGAAGCGGAGAAAAACAAAGGGAATGTTGATGAACAGACGCTCATGCAGGCGGACACGCTTGCTGAGATGTATGACTACGATGGAGCAATCGACACCCTGAAGTCGACCTCAGCGTATCAGACAAATCCGGTTGTCCGGCAGAAGGTACAGGAGTACGAGGCGGCAAAGGCGGCATGCGTAGCGATCGACCCGGAGGATGTAACGCATATTTTTTATCATTCTCTGATTGCAGATCCGTCCAGGGGATTTGATGAGAGCGATCCGGCATACGCTGGCATGATGCAGTGGATGACGACAGTTTCAGAGTTTGATAAAATCACGCAGTCTATGTACGACAGGGGGTATGTGCTGGTCAGTATTTACGATCTGTTCCAAAAGACGACTGCGGAGGACGGCACCGTCACGATCACTCCGAACCAGGTTTATCTGCCGGAGGGAAAGAAAGCATATGTGATGTCTCTGGATGACCTCAGCTACTATCATTCGTATGATGGTCACGGGATCGCATCGAAGATCGTGCTGGATGAGGAGGGCAAGCCGACCTGTGAATATATCCAGGACGACGGCACAGTAGTATACGGAGATTACGACGTTGTTCCGCGGCTCGACACCTTTATTGAGGAGCACCCGGATGCCTGCTACCGCGGGGCGCGCGGCATCATTGCACTGACGGGCTACGACGGCATTCTCGGCTATCGCACAGACGGCTCATACAGCGCGGAGCACAATACGAATCCGGAGAAGTATTATACGGACGAGCTGCAGCAGAAGTGGCTGAACGAACACCCGGATTTCGACTGGGAGCAAGAGTGCGCTGAGGCGAAGAAGGTTGCGGACGCCATGAAGGCGGAGGGCTGGACGT
>CABRSG010000426.1 GCA_902473545.1 uncultured Lachnospiraceae bacterium
GTTGAAGTAAAAATTGATCTGTTTCCAGTATTTTTCGGGGTACAAAAACAGATATTTTAAATACTGTCTGTCAAATGCATCCAGAGGCGTGACGCGGCCGTAGGCCTCCAGCATCTCCATGCCCAGCTTTAAATCCCAGTCGTGCTTTTCCATGACCTTGCGCATGAAGTGGTAAAGGTCTTCCATCTGCACGCCCAGGTGGAGCTTGTTGAACTCGATAATCGCCACGAAACCTTCCCCCATCAAGATATGGTGCTGGTTCAGCTCCCCGTGGCACAGGCTGGCGGACGGGCTGTCATTTTCCTTTAAAAGCTCCGTCATGCCGCGGAAAGCCTCCTGGGCCTGTGAGAAAAATGTGTCGAAGCTCTTTATCACCTCCAGCTCGAACTCGGATTTTCTGCGGTTGCGGCTGATAAAGGTGCGGGCGCGGCGCATCTCCCGGTTGTGCCTCTCCATCTCAAGCTGCGGCGTCTGGGCGATCATGGATCCCAGATTCCACTCCTCGCGCATCTCGATCTGGCGGAGGATGCGGTGCAGCACGGCGATCTGGCGGACCGCGGCGACGGCCTCGGCGGGATCCTTTATGCTGCACTCGCGCTTGTCGAACCAGTCCTTTAAGATGAACCGGGTGCCGTCGTCGGCCACGGACACCAGCTCCCCCTCGCGGTTGCGCACATACTGATCCACATAGAGAAATCCCTGGTCTTTTATGTATGCGAGCACCTGCTCCTCAAATTCCAGACGTCTGACGGTTCCCTTATATTCGCGGAGGAGTTTGAGTCCCTGGTCCGTGTCGCAGATCCACGCGCCCCTGCCCCGGCGTATCCCCGCTGTCTCCACGTCATACTGGTTGATTACTTCTGTATTTCTATCGTTCACGTCCACCCCTCCAATTTGCTCTCATTCCCGATGATTCATAGGCTACTTCTAGGGTATGAGAGGCGCGGGGGAATTATGCCAGAGGTGCAGACGGGCAGATAAAAGGAAGGCTCCTCCTACCGGAAAAGCCTTCCTTCAAATTCTTATTTCAGTTTTATGTCAACCATATCCAGCAATGTCTCTTTCCGGTTTTTCTCCGGCTCCGGTCAGCGCGGCCCGTATCCGGGCCGCCTGAAAACTCCATTTGCCCGGATACCTCCCGGAAAGAACAAGGTACACCGTAGCCCGTTTCAGTTCGGGATGCGCACGGCAAAAGGCGTAAATCGACGTGTAACGCTCAAGAACCTGCGCCCGGAGGGTATCAGCCTCACTCACCGGCCCCGCCTTCGGCCTTCCGTTTTTTCTCGAAAGCCTTTTCCCTGCGCTGCAGGTCGGAAAGCAGCGTGGAAATCTGTTCCCCGTTCTTGAGCCAGACGAAACAGTGACAGCCGAACGCCCGTTTGATCCGCGTGTCCAGGCTGGTCATGGAATAGCCAAGCTTTCGCCATATCGCCAGAATCTGCCGCTTTTCGGCGGCATACGGCATGGAATCCGTGATTTCTATCCAGTCCGGGCGGCTGAGAGCCGTTACCCGGCTGTTCCGGCTTTTGGCGGGCGCGGTATAGGTCACGCCGTACTGTGCCGCGAAAAGCTGCACCAGTCGGGAAAGCTGATGGATATTCATGTCCCTGCGGCTGGATACGCCGAACTCCGAACGCAAAAGCCCACGAAACGCCTCTTCATCCATGTTCGGAAGCTGTTTGCGAGCAATCTCAATCTTGCGATACAATCCAAGGCGCATTTTCTGATTATCCACGGCGACGCTCCTTGTGTACGGTCACATCTTCAACCGGCACGAACACGCGCTTTCCTCCCAGCGACACGTTGACCACCCAGCGGCCCGTGAAGTCCAGAATGGGTTCCGTATTCGTCCAGGTGCCTTCATGAAAGCCGTCCGCGCGCCGCACGGACACGCGGGAATTGCAGGAAATGTCAGGGGCCGTG
>CABRSG010000427.1 GCA_902473545.1 uncultured Lachnospiraceae bacterium
AGGGAACGGATTGAAACCGGAAAGGCATTGCGGCAGCGGCCGTATATTTTAAGAGAGGAGGTAGCAGCCCTGATGGAGGTCTATCCGCTGAGTGTTTAAGCTGCATAAGCTGTGCGTAAGCAGATGATTATGGCATCAAAATAAATTTATATACGTAGGAGGAATAGAAACTTGCGAAAGATAAGGAATTTAATGTTTGCAGGAATTGCGGCTGTGTCCCTGACAGCGTGCGCCGGAGGCGCGGGAACTCAAGAAACGGCAGAAACGCAGGAGGCATCTGCAGCAGAAACGCAGGAGGCATCTGCAGCAGAAACACAGGAGGTCTCTGTGGTCGGGGACACAGCTGGAAGCTATACGGTCACAGATGTGAGGGGAGAGAAAATCACATTTGATGCGGAGCCCCAACGGGTAGTTACGGTGGAAAAGCCACTTCCGTCCATCTATTATGCCATTGAAGGGGCGACAGACAATATTGTCGGGTGCAATCCGTCTTCCATTAAGGCTTATGAGGAGAGCGTCCTGCGCTTTATGTACCCGCAGCTGGAAAATGCTGCTACAGACTGGTGCAATACGGATTCCACGGTAAATCTTGAAGAGCTCCTGAAGCTTCAGCCGGATGTGGTGTTTATCTATTCTACCGATGAACAGGAGATTGAGAAGATGGAGAGTGCCGGGCTTAAAGTAGTGGCCCTGCGGAGCGCGGAACTGGACAGTGTAAAGGAAAATCTGCAGATTATGGCTGCGGTTTGCCAAGAAGAAGAGAGGGGGGAAGAACTGGTACGGCTGATTGATGAGCAGATAGCGGAAGTGACATCCCGCCTGGACGGCGTTGCTGAGGAGGACAAGCCCTCGGTCATTGAATTTTACAGTGATATGAATGTTTCAGTCAGCAAATATGATCACTGGATGATTCCAAGCGGAGCGCATAACCCTGCTTCGGGGCTGACAGGAAAGATGACCGAAGTAGACATGGAGCAGATCCTTCTCTGGAACCCGGAGATTATTTATATCGGCAACCATTCCGATCTGATGCCTTCCGACCTCCTGGAAAATAAACAGGAAGGCAGGGACTGGTCTGTTGTCAGCGCGGTGGCGAATAAGCAGGTCTACAAAATCCCCATTGGCGCTTACCGTTGGGATCCGGCCGGAGTGGAGACGCCTCTTATGGTCAAGTGGGCTGCGAAAATCCAGTACCCGGAGATTTTCGCGGATATGGATATGGAGCAGGAGGTCAAGGATTTCTTTGAAATTGTTTATCAATATGAGTTGACGGATGAACAGGTTTCGGAAATTTTGGACAACAGACAACAGTAGTATAAAATGATTTGGAATCAGCAGAAAGGAGAAGTAAGACAATGGAAACAATTAAGGTACTTGAAAAGGGAAAAGAATTTTCTTTCAGTTTTGAGGATATGCTGAATTATCACGGAGTTGGTTATCCGGGCGGCGTGGCGCATGCCTTTCAGGTAATGAGAAGAGCTTTTCCGCTTTTGGATGACGGAAAACTTTTGGAGCGCAGGGAAATCGAACTGGTAACTGCGTTTCCTGGACCCGGAGGGAGAGATGCTTTTGAACTCGTGACACGCTGCGTTTCCGATGGCCGGATTCATGTAGACAAGGACATGCCGGAAGCCAAAGAGGTTCTGGAGAGTCCTCACGGAAGATATTATTTCCGTTTCAGTTACAGAGGGAAAACAGTAGTTGTCACAATCCGCCCTGGTTTCGTGCGTCAGGATTTTATTGACATGGCAAGGAAAGAAAATCGGACAGAGGCAGAAGAGGAAATCCTGGCACGGATGAAGCGGGATATGGCGGATCGGCTTTTAAAAGCCGGGCCGGAAGAAGTTTATGATGCGGTAATTGCTGGCTAAAAAGTCTTCCGTAGCGTTATATCTCTTATTAAAAAATCTA
>CABRSG010000428.1 GCA_902473545.1 uncultured Lachnospiraceae bacterium
AGGAAGCCTACGGCTGCCGCCCGGAAAACATCTATGCGGCAATCGGACCGTCTATCTGCCAGGAATGCTATGAGGTCAGCGAAGACGTCATCGAAGCCTTCCGGGAAAATTTCGCAGAAGGCTTCCGGAACGAATTGTATTATAAAAAAGAAAACGGGAAATACCAGCTCAATCTCTGGCGCGCCAACGAGATTATATTAAAAGAAGCAGGCATTCTGCCGGAGCATCTGTCCGTCACCGACATCTGTACCTGCTGTAATCCAGACCGCCTGTTCTCCCACCGCGCCTCCCATGGAATGCGCGGCAATCTTGCAGCATTTTTAGGGATACGTTAGGAATCTAGTTTTTCTCAGATGTCCGCATCCTTGCGAGCAACTGATTAATCTTATGTGTCGGCGTGATGACATGCTCGATCGAGACATCATGATTCAGTGCATCAATGATGCTTGCGAGGAAGCCTGTCATATCCGCCTCCTGGTAATAAGGCTTCGTGAACAGCTCCGGATCGCGGTAGTTCAGATTGGTGGTAATGATCTTGTGGATATAACCCTTCTCATAGAATTCATCAAATTTATCAAAGCCGTCCGTGAAAAGACCGAACGTTGTGCAGACGAACACGCGCTTTGCGTTGCGTTCCTTCAACTGCTTTGCCACATCCAGCATACTTTCCCCGGAGGAGATCATATCGTCCACGATCACCACATCCTTGCCGCTCACGGAATCACCGAGAAATTCATGCGCGACGATCGGGTTTTTGCCGTTCACGATAGTAGAGTAGTCGCGGCGTTTATAAAACATGCCCATGTCGACGCCGAGAATCGTCGAGAAATAAACTGCGCGGTTCATCGCTCCCTCGTCCGGGCTGATGATCATCAGATGGTCGCTGTCAATTACAAAATCGGGCGTGGAGAGCAGGATTGCTTTCAAAAACTGATAGGTCGGCATAAACGTATCGAAGCCGATCAGCGGAACGGCGTTCTGCACGCGCGGATCGTGCGCGTCGAAGGTGAGGATATTGCTGACGCCCATCGCTGCAAGCTCCTGCAGTGCGAGCGCGCAGTCGAGCGATTCACGCCCGGAACGCTTGTGCTGCCTGCCCTCATAGAGGAACGGCATGATCACATTGATGCGCTTTGCTTTTCCGTCGCTGGCGGAGATAATGCGCTTTAAATCCTGAAAATGGTTATCCGGTGACATATAATTTGTGTAGCCGCAGACCTTGTAGGTAAGGCTGCTGTTTGTGACGTCCGCAAGGATAAAAAGGTCGCTTCCGCGCACGGAGGTATTGATAATGCCCTTTCCTTCGCCGGTACCGAAACGCGGGCACGCGCAGTCGACCAGAAACGAATCTGCTGCATACTCCGGATAGGCGATGCTGTCAGGCGGCAATGTGGGGTTTGTGTGACGGTATTCAACGAGATGCTGGTTTACCTGCTGCGCAAATTCACGGCAGCCTTCCAATGCGGCTATTTTGAGCGGCGCAAGTGGGATAGAATGACGCAATGGATCAAACAGATCGGACATGGGAACCTCCATAATATAACATTTTTACAAGTACTTTACATCAAGTATAGTCGGTCGGGCGGCGCGCGTCAAGAAATTTGTCGCTCCGGTTGCATTTTTGTGTCGAATTTAGTATGATAAGCAGCAAAGGAGTAGATTTCTGATGAGAAAAGAAAAAAGGCATATCGTCAGCCGCGTGCTGGCGGGAAGCATCGCGGAGGAGCTGGAGATTGCTCCCGGTGACGAGCTGATCTCCATTAACGGACAACGGGTGCGCGATATTCTGGACTACCGTTATCTGTGTAATGAGGAGGAGCTGCTGGTTCTGATAAAAAAGCCGGACGGAGAAGAGTGGGAGCTGGAGATTGAAAAAGAATTTGAGGAGGACCTGGGACTGGAGT
>CABRSG010000429.1 GCA_902473545.1 uncultured Lachnospiraceae bacterium
TTTTTCCCGGAGCAATGGACACAAAAAGCTGTTTTCTCACAGAGGGACGGATCTGGGCAAGCACCTCTTCAAAATACTGCGGCTTCACCGCCAGAAATACGACGTCCGCAAACTCCGTCGCCTCTCGATTGCTCTCTGCCGCACGGATGCCAAGCTGCTCCCTTATTTTGCTTCTGGTCGTCTCCGTCTTCGCCGACGCCATAATATCCTCTTTCGCTGCCCGCCCACTGGAAAGAATTCCGTTTATCATTGCCTTCGCCATATTTCCGCATCCAATAAATCCTATCTTCATACTTGTCCCTCCATTTTCACATTCTGTCCTACGAAAAGTCTATCCCTGCAGATACCATACATCTGCCGGAAGTCTCCATTCTATTTTGTCGATTGACGCAAGATCACCTGATAATTTAATACCGCCTCATCCTCTGCCACTTCCTCGCCGAGCTGCCGCAAAAGCGTCATGCAGGCATTTTCTCCCAGCCCTTTTGTATTGTAGTGCAGACTGGTGACGGTCGGTCTTAGAAATTCAAGCTGCGGATTGTCGTAAAAGCTTGCAATCTTCATATCCTCCGGCACCCGAATATTCCGCTCGCGCAGGCAGCCGATCAGCATACTGGTGATAAAATCATCCATACACAAAATGCCGTCTGCGTCCTTTGCCAGAATTTCCTCCAGCGCAGCCGCAGTCGCCGTATAATTTTCGATATCAAAGAATATCAGCGACTCGTCCACCGGCACCTTCTGCTCGCTATGCGCCTCCAGAAAGCCCTGCAGACGGCTTTCCGTCACAAGATGCCCGCGGTTTCCGCCCAGCAGCGCCAGCCGCCGGATGCCTTTCAAAAGAAGAATGCCTGTCAGCTCGCAGCTTCCCTCCCGGTTCTGATTATCCACCCAGACGACGCCCTCTTCTTCCGCCGGTCCCACCACGACAAACGGCATCTGTTTTTCCTTCAGATAACGCTGCATCGAAGAATTGTCCACCGTAGAGCGGCTCAGAATCATCCCGTCTACCTTGCGGTTCTCTACCATGCGCCGGCTCCCGGAAAAGTCCTGGGCGTCCGCAATCGTAATCACAATGTCATAATTATGTCTGGACGCCGCTTCAATAATCCCATTCATGCACTCCTTAAAAAACGGAAAATCCATCACGGAATAATCCGCCGGGAGCACAAGCCCCAGATTGTATGTTCTGCTCTGCGCAAGCGCGCGCGCCAGCACGTTCGGTCGGTAGTCATGCTCCTCAATAAAAGCAAATACCCGTTCCCTCGTCTCCTTGCTGATGCGCCCCTTTCCAGAAATCGCCCGCGATACCGTCGTCTTGCTCACACCAAGCTCCCTGGCGATATCGTCAATCGTGTAAATTTTCTCCTTCTCCATAACCTTTTCCTCAATACTTTTCTTCCGTCTGCGCCCCAAATGCGCAACCGATTATCTCACTATTAAGCATAACAAACTGCGTGCCGTCCTGCAAGTATATTTTTCGCACCTGCAGGACCTGCCACCGGCAGCTCCGTTACTGTTCACTCCGTTCACAGCGCCCTTCGGATGCATGGCGACAAAAACAGCACGGGCCTTTCCGCCCGTGCCGTATCCTTACATTTTTCTTAACCTTTTACTGCGCCCATCGTAATGCCCTTCGTGAAGTATTTCTGGAAGATCAGGAATACAACGATGATTGGAACCGCCGCCAGCGCAGCGCCCGCCATGATCAGACCGAAGTCTGTGGAGTTCTCCGCCTGCATACGTGCGATACCAAGGGAAATGGTTGCGTTTTCCGTACTTGACAGCATGATCAGCTGCATGAAGTAATCGTTCCAGGAATTGATGAACGTGAAAATCGCCAGCGCCCCGATACCCGGTTTTATCATCGGCAGCGCAATATTCG
>CABRSG010000430.1 GCA_902473545.1 uncultured Lachnospiraceae bacterium
CCATAGATTTACCTCAAAAATAAAAGTTCATGCATATTAACTTTATTGTAGTTAATCTGCATGAACTTGTCAAGGCAATTTCCGGTCATGCTCCAGCCGCCGGGAACCTGTACAGCTTAGTGTACAAAAGGCCCCTTCGTGCTACATCCGGAACAATGTATTCAAAATCCCGCGGCCCAATGATGCGCCAATGTTTCCGCCTAACCGTTTTCCGAAGGTACCGCCGACGCTCTTTCCGATCTGATTTCCAAATTCCCGTCCGATCGTTCCGGCGGCAGATCTGGCAATCTTGCCAACCTCGGTCTCTACCTTCTTTTCTGCAGCTAATGCCTGTTTTTCTGCAGCCTTTCGGGCTTTTTCTTCTTCCTTGAGACGCTCTTTTTCCGCTTTGGCCGCTTCTTTAGCGGCCTCCTCTTCTGCTTTCTCCTGCTGCTCGGCTTCTTCCAGCGCCAGCGCCCTGCGCTGCAGAAACTCATATGCAGAATCCCGATCTACACTCTCGGCATACTTGCTGTAGAGTAGATTGTTCTGAATCTGACATCTGCGCTCTGCATCACCCAGTGCCCCCATCATACTCTGAGGCGACAGAATATTGCACTTTGTTACCATAGTCGGCACGCCCTCTTCATCCAGTACGGACACCAAAGCCTCTCCGATTCCCAGGCCGATTAATGTTTCATAAGTATCAAAATCCGGATTTTCCCGGAAGGACTGCGCTACTGCTTTTGGCGCTTTCTGCTCCGCCGGAGTATATGCACGGAGCGCATGCTGCACCTTATTGCCCAGCTGACTAAGCACCCCGTCCGGAATATCCTGGGGATTCTGCGTGATAAAATAGATTCCCACACCTTTAGAACGAATCAGCTTTACCACCTGCTCAACCTTTGAAAGCAGGGCTTTCGGCGCAGATTCAAACAGCATATGTGCCTCATCAAAGAAGAATACCATTTTCGGTCTGTCAAGATCCCCCGCCTCCGGCAGAGTTTCAAAAAGCTCAGACATCATCCACAGCATAAAAGTAGCGTACATGGTTGGACTCTGCATCAGCTTCTGGCAATCCAGCACCTGAATGCGCCCTTTTCCATCCTGGTCCACTCCAAGCCAGTCCCGGATATCCAGAGCCGGTTCCCCAAAAAATACGTCGCCGCCCTCAGCCTCCAATGCTACCAGCGCACGGGTAATCGCACCCAGGCTCTGCTTGGAAATATTACCGTAGCTCAGAGAATACTCCTTGGCCTTTTCCCCTACATACTGCAGCATAGAACGCAGATCCTTGGTATCGATAAGCAAAATCCCTTCGTCATCTGCAATCTTAAAAACAATCGTCATAATGTCGCTCTGGGTGTCGTTTAAATCCATAATGCGGCTCAAAAGCAGGGACCCCATCTCGGAAATAGTCGTCCGGAGAGAAATTCCTTTTTCCTGATATACATCCCAAAAAGTAGTAGGATACGCATGAAAGTCAAAGCCTGCCGAGGCCAGGTCAAACCTCTCAATGCGTCCCTGAAGGTTATCATTCATCACACCCGGCTTGCACATGCCCGCCAGGTCTCCCTTGGCATCTGCCAGGAAAACCGGCACTCCGCAGTCGCTGAAAGACTCTGCCAATACCTTTAACGTGATCGTCTTGCCGGTACCAGTAGCTCCCGCGATCATCCCGTGACGATTTGCCATGCGGGGGTAAATATATACCTTCTCCTCCCCGGCTTTTCCGATGTACAACTTCTTATCCTGATACATTTCTACTACCTCCCATAAAATATTGGTAATTCCAGCATTTCCGCTGTCCGGGGCCAAAACAATTCTTTGTTTTACTGTAGCATAGCGCAGCATTTTTATCAAGTTTAATGTTTTTCCCAG
>CABRSG010000431.1 GCA_902473545.1 uncultured Lachnospiraceae bacterium
GGAGGTGCTGATCCTCGACGAGCCGACGGCGGGACTTGACCCGCGCGGGCGCGACAACATTCTCGACCAGATCGCACAGCTTCACGAGGAGCGCGGCATTACGGTTGTGCTTGTCTCGCACAGCATGGAGGATATCGCGAAATATGTGGAGCGCATTATTGTTATGCAGAAAGGTCATGTGCGCTTCGACGACGAGCCGCGGAAGGTGTTCGAACATTATCAGGAGCTGGAGCAGATCGGTCTGGCGGCGCCGCAGGTGACATATGTGATGCAGGAGCTGAAAAAACGCGGAATGCAGGTGGACACGGACGCGATGACTGTTGCGGAGGCGCGTGCGTCCATTCTGGAGTGCATGGGGCAGGTGAAATTATGATCAGAGATATTACAATCGGGCAATATTATCCGGCGGATTCTGTGATCCACCGGCTTGACCCGCGCACACAACTGGGGGGTACGCTGGTCTTTATCTTCTCGCTGTTTCTGTTTCGCTCCTTTGCGGCTTACGTGGTGGCGACGATCTGTCTGGCGGGTATCATCAGGGCTTCAAAGGTGCCTTTTGGGTTTATGATCAAGGGTTTAAAGTCCATTATGATCCTGTTGATGATCACGGTGGTCTTTAATATGTTCCTGACGCCGGGCACACCGCTTGTTAAAATATGGAAGCTGACGATCACGCAGGAGGGCGTGAAGCAGGCGGCGTTTATGGCGATCCGTCTCACGTACCTTATCATCGGTTCCTCGGTGATGACGCTCACCACGACGCCGAACCAGCTCACGGACGGCATGGAAAAAGGGCTGCGCCCGCTGAATAAGCTGCATGTGCCGGTACATGAGGTAGCGATGATGATGTCGATCGCGCTGCGCTTTATCCCGATCCTTCTGGAGGAGACGGACAAGATCATGAAGGCGCAGATGGCGCGCGGCGCGGACTTTGAGAATGGCGGGCTGATCCAGAAGGCAAAGAGCATGGTGCCGCTTCTGGTGCCGCTGTTTATCTCGGCTTTCCGCCGCGCAAACGACCTGGCGATGGCGATGGAGGCGCGCGGCTATCACGGCGGCGAGGGGCGCACAAAAATGAAACCGCTCAAATACCAGAAGCGCGACCATATGGCTTATCTTGCGATGGTGCTGTATCTTCTGGCGATGTACGCGGCGAAGAGGATTGCAGGGTTTTAGAAAATGAAGAGAGTAAAGCTGATCGTCGCATACGACGGAACCAATTACAGCGGCTGGCCGAACGCCGTTACCATAGAGAGTGTGCTGAATCTGCATCTGTCGGAGCTTTTAAAAGAGCCGGTTAAAGTGATCGGAGCAAGCCGGACGGACGCAGGGGTCCATGCGCTCGGAAACGTGGCAGTGTTTGACACATCGGCGAGGATGCCGGCGGAGAAGATCTCCTACGCAATGAATACAAGACTGCCGCAGGACATCCGCATCCAGGATTCCTGCGAGGTGGCGGCTGATTTTCATCCGCGCTTCTGCAATACGGTGAAAACGTACGAGTACCGCATCTTAAACCGCAGATTCCCTGATCCGACCAGACGGCTTTACTCGTTGTTTTATTATTATCCGCTGGATGTGGAAAAAATGCGCCGGGCGCTTGGCTTTTTGATAGGAGAGCATGATTTTAAGAGTCTCTGTACGCACAAGGAAGAGGTGGAAAACACCGTCCGCACTATTTACTCGGCGGACATAGAAAAGGACGGCGATATGATCACCATCCGCATCTGCGGAAACGGATTTCTGTACAACATGGTGCGTATCATCGTGGGAACGGTTCTGCGCGTGGGAAGCGGCTACTACGAGCCGGAATATATGCAGGAGCTGCTCGCGGCAAAGAACAGGCAGGCAGCAGG
>CABRSG010000432.1 GCA_902473545.1 uncultured Lachnospiraceae bacterium
CCAATCTTCCGATTGTTTAACTGAGGAGAGGATTTTGGGCGCAGGACAACAAGCCTCTCCGGTGTCGAAGAAGTTTGTTGAAATTCATTGCGGAGATTTTAGCCCCAAAAAAGAATTTACTCGGGATAAATCCTCTCACGGGCATCTTGTCTACTTGGTACCGGTTACGCAGTATGGACGGAACCGATTCTATTCCGTTCCGAATTCTATGCCAATTTTGAAAATCAGGTGCATGCATCTGTTGCTGCTTGCGCGCTCCACAGCCGAGCGGGAAAGTGACATTTGACAGGTCGCCCGTCGCTGCTTTGCTTGGCATTCTTCGCGGTGATCACATCCCATGCAATGTTCAGATTTAAAGTAGGCCCTGATTCGGGACGTTCTTTCTGTGTAGGAGCAGCGTATTGGCGCATATCCGGCTGGACATTGCTGCACACTCTTTCCGTTATCACTTAGCAGAAAACCGCCGTAAATATCCGGTACAGCTACACCCTTTAATGCTGTATTGATGAGCTCAATATTTTTCTCTGCTGCAAGTTCTCTGCACTCCTGCCCCACATAGCCGCCATCCGCAACAATCCGCACGGTCTCCTTTTGTTCTTCTGTGCGCGTAAGATGGTCGCGAAGAAAGCGCGGGTCGGAAAATATGTTTTTCTCATATTGATAATCCGTAATCACGGAACCGCTGCTGTCCACACTCTCCACCACATTCGCAGCATACCCAATATGGTCTTTCCCTGCCTTTACACAGTATGTCGCATCCGGGTCAGTAGGATTTTGCAGGGAAGTTGTTGACGGGGATTCCTCTCCCTTCTTGCGAAGCCGTCTTCCGCCGCTTCCGGCAATGGTCTGCTCGTCCAGGCATCGGACAAGCAGACGATACTCCTCTGTTTCCTGATATTGTGCCGCACTCCGCAGCAGAAGCTGGTCCGCATCTTTCAGAATGGTCTCTATTCGCTCATTCATATCTGTGTTCCGGCAATGATACACGATGAAATTGCGGTCACCTGGCTGGCAGTAATGTTCCAGCCCTGTCAGTTTACCGATGCCTTCCTTCTTTTCGATACGCTTGGCAAGTCTTGCAACACAGGAATAGAGCAGCTCGATCCGGCTTAATTTTCGGATATTTGCCTCGATCATCAGCGAATCCATACGTTTGACGTGAGAATTGATCCCCATCAGTTTTGCGATTTTGCGGTTCAGATCGCAGACGCACTCATGGAACAAATCTACGCCGGTAGTTTTTTCGTATTCATAGCAGCGTTTCCGAAAACGGGACAAGGATTTGTCGCTCAACGGCTGCTCCTCGTAGCTGGTGGTGTGGAGAGCATACTGATAATGGATGTCCAGCATCAGATTCTCAACAATCTCGTCATCGGACAAAGCAAACAGTTCTTTTATAATGAGCGCACCCACAATAATATTGACTGGGGTATTGGGTCGTGAAGCATTTTGAGAATACAAAACTCGGAAACGTTCTTCGTCAATGGCGGGAAAAATCTCATCAGAAAACACTTTTGCCCATGACTTTTCCAAAAAGCTCCGCTCCCGTCTCGTGAGCCGGAGACTGCGGTCGAATATGGACAACTGCTGGCTTCCGTTGGCCCTGTATGACATCTTCCGCCACCACCCTGTTTTTATCTACATTATATCAAACCTGAAGTATTGTGTCACACCCCCTTTTGACCTTAATGTCGAGTTATGATACGATCCTCCTCTATTTCAGATTCCCCACCCCCAGTATCCCCCGCATCATCTCATACCACTTGGCCGCTGTGTGCCTTGTCACCCCGGCGCCTCGGGCGATGGCCCGGAAGCTGGTCACGTCGGGGGGGAACTTCATGTACGTCCCAAATT
>CABRSG010000433.1 GCA_902473545.1 uncultured Lachnospiraceae bacterium
GGCTATGAGGAGGGCGGCCAGTTAAGCGAAAAGGTGCGCCGCAATCCGTACTCGGTTATCCTGCTGGATGAGGTGGAGAAAGCGCACCCCGATGTGTTCAACATTCTTCTGCAGGTGTTGGATGACGGGCACATCACCGATGCCCAGGGCAGAAAGGTGGATTTTAAGAACACCATTATCATTATGACGTCGAATGCCGGGGCGCAGGCGATCGTCGAGCCGAAGAAGCTTGGCTTCACGGCGGTGAACGACGAAAAGCAGAATTACCAGCGCATGAAGAGCAGTGTGATGGAGGAAGTAAAGAGGCTGTTTAAACCGGAATTTCTCAATCGTATCGATGAGATCATCGTGTTCCGGTCTTTAAATAAAGAGGAGATTGACCGCATTGTCGGACTTCTCTTAGGAGATTTTGAGGAGCGGTGTAAAAAACAGATGGACATTACTTTAAACGTTCGTCCGTCTGTGAAAAAATATATTGCCGAAAAGGGCTTTGATCCGAAATTCGGCGCGCGTCCGTTAAAACGTGCGATCCAGTCGCAGGTGGAGGACGCTCTGGCGGAAGAAATTTTATCCGGGCGCGTTTCGCAGGGCGATACGGTTGCTGTGAAAATGACGAACGGTAAGATTAAATTTGAAAAACAGTAAGATAAAAATGGGAGGACAGTGAAATGTCAGTAGTAGAATCTTTGATCCGCAAAGAAACCGATGGAACCATCAGCTTTGGAAATTACCTTCTGGATAAGAAATCCAAGGTGTCTGATTTTGAGAACGCCGGGGATATTTACAAGGTAAAATCGTTCCGCGAGATCACCAAGCTGGAGAAAAACGAGATGTTCGTTTACGAATCCGTTCCGGGGACGGCGGTGCACCATCTGAAGGAGACCGGGGACGGCATAGAGTTTTCGGTAGAGGGCGCGCAGGATGCGCAGATCACCGTGGAGATGGAAGCCGAAACCGTTTACGAGATCGAGATTGATGGCGAGAGCACCGGAACGATGAAAACAAATTTGGGCGGAAAGCTTTCTCTGAGCGTTGAGCTGGAGGCTGGAAAGAACGTTTCCGTTAAGATTGCGAAGTAGGAAGATGGCAAAAACGAAGGGAACTGTATTTTTCTGCCAGAACTGCGGCTATGAGTCGGCAAAGTGGCAGGGGCAGTGTCCGGGCTGCCACGAGTGGAACACCTTTGTGGAAGAACCTGCTGCGCAGAAAAAGAGTACTGCGGTCAAGAACACCCGGTCATCTGTGCCTGTTTCCGGGCCTGTGCGTCTTTCGGAGATCAGCGCGGACGAGAGCGAGCGCACTTCGTCGGGCATGGCGGAGCTGGACCGCGTGCTCGGCGGCGGTATTGTGTCAGGCTCACTGATCTTAGTGGGCGGCGATCCCGGCATCGGAAAATCGACCCTGCTTCTGCAGGTATGCCGCGATCTTGTCAACCGGGGGCATAAGGTGCTGTATATTTCCGGTGAGGAATCTGCGCGGCAGTTAAAGCTGCGCGCGCAGCGCGTCGGACGCTTTGCGGAAGAACTGATGGTACTCTGCGAGACAAATCTGGATACGATCTGCGAGGTGCTGCAGCGGCAGAAGCCGGAGTTTGTGGTGATTGACTCTATCCAGACCATGTACAGTGAGGAGGTGGCGTCAGCGCCGGGAAGCGTCTCTCAGGTGCGCCAGGCGACCGGCGTGTTCATGCAGATCGCAAAGGGCATGGGCATCACCGTATTTCTGGTTGGTCATGTCACAAAGGAGGGGGTCGTGGCGGGACCGCGCGTGCTGGAGCACATGGTCGACACCGTGCTCTATTTTGAGGGCGACCGTCACGCCGCTTACCGTATCCTGCGCGGCG
>CABRSG010000434.1 GCA_902473545.1 uncultured Lachnospiraceae bacterium
GCGATGAGGATGCGCGTGCGGACCGCTCGCCGGGCGAGTTCTACCAGCTCGATTTTGAGATGAGCTTCGCCACCCAGGAGGAGGTCTTTAAGGTCGGCGAGGAGGTGCTGACAGCGACCTTTGAAAAATTCGCCCCGGAGGGCTATGCGGTCACGAAAGCGCCGTATCCGGTAATCAGCTATAAGCAGGCGATGCTGGAATTCGGCACTGACAAGCCGGATCTGAGAAATCCGCTTCGCATCATTGACGTGACGGACTTTTTCCAGAAATGTACCTTCAAGCCGTTCCTTGGCAGAACCGTGCGCGCCATCCGCGTGCATGAGAAGATGTCCAAGGGCTTCCACGAGCGTCTGCT
This sequence comes from uncultured Lachnospiraceae bacterium, assembly GCA_902473545.1. GTDB lineage: Bacteria > Bacillota > Clostridia > Lachnospirales > Lachnospiraceae > Marvinbryantia. Next base: position 356 of record CABRSG010000434.1, read on the forward strand.
GAAATTTGCAACAGGCATCGGCATGGGCGGTCTCGGCTATCTGGAGGTGCTGGAGGATAAATCCTACAAGGGACCGATCGACAAATTTATTCCGGAGGAATTAAAGGAGGAATTTGCGCAGCTTGCCGGACTTTCGGAGGGCGACACCATTTTCTTTATGGCGGATAGGGAGGAGAGAGCCGCTTACTATGCGGGTATGATCCGCACGGAGCTTGGCGAAAAGCTGGATCTTCTGGAAAAGAACGCTTACCGCTTCTGCTACGTGAACGATTTTCCGATGTTCGAGAAGGATCCGCAGACAAAGCAGATCGGCTTTACGCACAATCCGTTCTCCATGCCGCAGGGCGGTCTGGAGGCGCTGAATACGATGGATCCGCTGGACATCCTCGCTTACCAGTACGATATCGTCTGCAACGGCGTTGAGCTGTCGTCCGGCGCGGTGCGCAACCACGATATACAGATCATGAAGAAGGCGTTTGAGATCGCCGGATACGATGAAGAGGTTTTAAAAAGCAAATTCGGGGCACTTTACAACGCCTTCTGTTTCGGAGCGCCGGCTCACGCAGGCATGGCGCCGGGCATCGATCGTATGCTGATGCTCTTAAAGAACGAGGAAAACATCCGCGAGGTCATCGCCTTCCCGATGAACGGCAACGCCGAAGATCTGATGTGCGGCGCGCCGGGCACGGTGACGGAACAGCAGCTCCGCGAGGTACACATTAAGGTAAGGGATTAGGAGAATTATTATGGCAAACATCATTTCTGATGAGACGATTGAATATGTCGGCATCCTTGCCAAGCTGGAATTGTCTTCCGGGGAAAAGGAGCAGGCGAAGGCGGATATGGGAAAAATGCTGGATTATATCGACAAATTAAATGAACTCGACACCACCGGGATCGAGCCGATGTCGCATGTGTTCCCGGTGCAGAACGTGTTCCGCGAGGACATTGTCACGAACGGCGACGACCGCGAGGCGATTCTGAAAAATGCGCCGGAAGAAAAGGACGGGGCATTTGTGGTGCCAAGAACCGTAGAATAGAATATGAATGGGATACAAGGGGGCAAAGACGTGGATTTAATGGATATGACGGCGCTTGCGCTCGCGAAGAAGATCCGGGCGGGCGAGGTGAGCGCGCCGGAGGCGGCACGGGCAGCGCTTGATCAGATAAAAAAGCTGGAGGGCACGGTGCATGCCTATGTGACGGTTGACGAGGAAGGCGCGCTGAAAAGAGCGGCGGAGGTGCAGAAGAAAATCGAAGCAGGGGAACTGACCGGACCGCTTGCCGGGGTCCCGGCGGCGATCAAGGACAATATGTGCACAAAAAATCTGCTGACAACCTGCAGCTCCCGCATTCTGGAAAACTTTGTGCCGACCTACACGGCGCAGGCGGTGGAAAATCTGGAGGCAGCGGGTGTGGTGGTGCTTGGAAAGACGAATATGGATGAATTTGCCATGGGAAGTACGACGGAGACTTC
>CABRSG010000435.1 GCA_902473545.1 uncultured Lachnospiraceae bacterium
CTATCTGCGCTCCCACACCACGCTCTCCGCAAATGCCGTCATGGAAGCAATCGGCTACAGCAACAGCAGCTTTTTTTACCGCGCCTTCCGGGAACGGTTCGGAGTATCGCCGAAAGAATATCGTTCTCTTGAGCCTTTCGTTTAATCAAGGTTGCTGTCGCTGTCAGCATGAAACAAAGCCTTAAAACTCCTCGATTTCACTGGAGTTTTAAGGCTTTGTTGTACTGCCGGCAATGGGACTTGAACCCATACGTGGTTGCCCACAACAGATTTTGAGTCTGCCTCGTCTGCCATTCCGACACGCCGGCAAATGTTTTCCGGTCTCATCGACCGAAAAACATTTTATCATACCTGTCTGTGTTTTGCAAGTAAAATTTTACACTTACTCAGCCCTACGCCTTTTCCAGCGCCTGCGCAAGGTCCTCCAGCAGGTCATCCACATTTTCAATGCCGACGGAGAGACGGATCATTCCCGGCGATACGCCGGCTTCTTTCAACTGCTGATCGTTCATCTGACGGTGCGTGTGACTTGCCGGATGGAGTACGCCGGTGCGCGCATCCGCCACATGGGTGACGATCGCCGCAAGCTTCAGGCTGTCCATAAAACGCACTGCCGCTTCTCTTCCGCCCGTCAGCTCAAAGGAAATCACACCGCAGGTACCGTTCGGCATATATTTCTGCGCAAGCGCATAATACTTGTCGGTCGGCAGACCGGCGTAGTTGACGTGGCTTACCTTCTCGTGATTATTCAGATATTCCGCGATCCTCCCCGCATTGTAGCAGTGACGCTCCACGCGCAGCGCCAGCGTCTCCAGACCAACGTTCAGAAGGAAGCAGTTCATCGGGGAGGGCACCGCGCCGAGGTCACGCATAAGCTGCACGGTCGCCTTCGTGATATACGCCGCCTTTCCAAATTTCTTTGTATATACAATACCATGATAGGATTCATCCGGCTCGGTCAGGCCATGAAATTTGCTGCCGTAAGCATCCCAGTCAAAATTGCCGCTGTCCACGATCGCACCGCCGATCTGCATCGCATGTCCGTCCATATATTTCGTAGTGGAGTGCACGACGATATCCGCGCCCCACTCAAACGGACGGCAATTGATCGGCGTGGCAAAGGTGTTGTCCACGATCAGCGGAACCTGATGCGCGTGTGCGATCCGCGCAAACTTTTCGATGTCGAGCACGACCAGCGCCGGATTCGCGATCGTCTCCGCAAACATCACCTTGGTGTTCGGTCGGAACGCCGCCGCGATCGTCTCCTCATCTGCATCCGCATCCACAAAGGTGCATTCAATCCCCAGCTTCTTTAAGGTGACGTAAAACAGATTATAGGTACCCCCGTAGATGGTAGCGGATGCCACGATATGATCTCCCGCCTCGCAGATATTCAGTACGGCGTAAAAATTCGCCGCCTGCCCGGAGCTGGTGAGCACCGCTGCAACGCCGCCCTCCAGATCGGCGATCTTTGCCGCCACCATGTCGCTGGTCGGGTTCTGCACGCGCGAGTAGAAATAGCCATCTTCCTCCAGATCAAACAGCCTTCCCATCTGCTCTGTCGATTCATATTTAAAGGTCGTGCTCTGGATGATCGGCAAAATCCGCGGGTCCCCGTTCTTCGGCTTCCAGCCCGACTGAATACATTTTGTTTCCTGTCTGTATTGATTTTCCATACCGTTCCTCTTTTCTTTTTTATTTTCAGAAATACAAGGACAAAAATCCCTCCTGGTCTTTGGATTGTCCCGCTTTTCCAGCTTTAAGAAAACTATATGTTACTGTTCACTCCGTTCGCAGTAACCTTCGCAAATCCATTTAAAATTCACTTCG
>CABRSG010000436.1 GCA_902473545.1 uncultured Lachnospiraceae bacterium
TCTTCGCTTGCATTTGGGCGTCAGGTAGATTTTGAAGATATTTATACCGAGGGAATCACGAATATCACAGCGACGGATTTCCGGTATGCAAAAGAGATGGGCAAGGCGATCAAGCTGCTCGGCTTCAGCAAAAAGGCCGGCGAGAGCTTTTATGCGATGGTTGCCCCGGCGCTGGTGGATCCCGACGATCCGCTGTACAGCGTAAACGGCGTGTTTAACGCAATTTTTGTGCATGGGAATGTTCTTGGCGACGCAATGTTTTACGGGCGCGGGGCAGGCAAGCTGCCTACGGCGAGCGCCGTTGTCTCCGATGTCATCGACGAGGCAAAGCATCTGCACCGCAGCATTATGGCGTTCTGGAGCAGCCGCAAGCTGGAGCTGACCGATATCAGCAATTCCCAGCGGCGTTTCTTTGTGCGTGCGGAAGGAAGCCTCGAGACGGAGCGCGCACGCGTGGAGGAAATTTTCGGAAGCGTACAGTTTATACAGCTTCCGGAGCTGAGAGAAGAATTTGGATTTACCACCGGCGTCATGACGGAGGCGGAATATGCGGCGAGGGCGGAGCGGCTTGGCAGTGTAATCAACCGCATCCGTATCCGTCACATATAAGCGCGGAAAATTGCGGGCGACTATATAAAGAAGATCATTTTGAGGCTAGTCACAGAGAATACAGGAAAGAAGATGAATCATATGAAATATATCGTAGTTTTGGGGGACGGCATGGCGGATGAGCCGATCGACGCCCTGGAGGGAAAGACACCGCTGGAATATGCAAAGACGCCGGTTATGGACGCGCTTGCCGCGCAGTCGGAGATCGGGCTTCTGCACACGATCCCGGAGGGAATGAAGCCGGGAAGTGACACGGCAAACCTCTCCGTGATGGGATATGACCCGAAGATTTATTATTCCGGGCGTTCTCCGCTGGAGGCGCTCAGTATCGGGGTGCCGATGGAGGACACGGATGTTGCGCTTCGCTGCAATATCGTCACGCTGTCCGAGGAGGAGCCTTACGAGGAGAAAATCATGATCGACCACAGCTCCGGGGAGATTTCTACGGAGGATGCGGCGGTGCTGCTGCATGCGGTACAGCAGGAGCTGGAGAGGGACGGCTATCATTTTTATGTCGGCACCAGCTACCGTCACTGCCTGATCTGGGAAAACGGCGCGGTGGTCCCGCTTTCACAGCCGCACGATATCCTGACACAGCGCATCGGGGAATACCTGCCGCAGGATGCGGTTCTTCGCGAAATGCAGAAGAAGAGCTATGATATCCTGGCGAATCATCCGATCAACGTGGAACGCAAAAAACGGGGGCTGAACCCGGCAAATAGCTGCTGGTTCTGGGGCGCCGGCACAAAGCCTGCCCTCACCTCATTTGAAGAAAAATATCATAAAAAAGGCGTGATGATCTCCGCGGTCGATCTTTTAAAGGGTATCGCGGTCGGCGCCGGTATGAAAAATATTTCCGTGGAGGGCGCGAACGGCGGTCTGCACACAAATTACCTTGGCAAAGCGCAGGCGGCGGTGGACGCGGTGCTGAAGGACGGCTATGATTTTGCCTACATCCATGTGGAGGCGCCGGATGAGATGGGGCATCAGGGAAGTGTGGAGCGCAAGATCCAGTCCATCGAGTATCTGGACGAGCAGGTGGTAAAAACGGTTTACGAGCAGATGCAGGCGTCCGGGGAGGCGTTCCGGCTGATTGACAGCTGGTTTGAGGAGATGGCAGGGCTCCGGTCCTACGACCAGATTCAGGCCATACGCCGGGGCGTGGTGGAGACCTGGGTGTTTATATCAGGATATTCCATTCCTGAGGGAGCGGATATGCCT
>CABRSG010000437.1 GCA_902473545.1 uncultured Lachnospiraceae bacterium
TTGGCGTCTGGCTCTGACAATATAATGTTTTGTCCCTGTACATCTACAATGTGTTCTTTTCCGCATTTTGGACAGAATAGCGGAAAATGTTTGAGAACAGTATCCGGATTCACCTTTGTGCGGGTTTTGTTGCCGCATGTTGGACAATGAATCCACCCCTTTGGGTCAATCCAGCCACTCAATCGCCGTCACCTCCATCCCCCAAAAAGATGGTCTGCCACCCGGCGGTATAAAAACGCCGCATCTTTTGAATATGCTCAATCGCCTGTGCTTTCGGCATGTCGTGGATGACAACTTCAAACATCCCGGTATAGAAAGCACTGGATAGAAGATGGCTCAATTCTGGTGTCAGACGACCGCTAGAAATTGCATCATTACCGGAAACTTCAATATATTTTTCCGTGCATCCCGTATCCAGCTCCACAACCCGATGAATAAATTCCTGATAGATCGTGTTCTCCCCGCTGGTAAACAGCAGCTTAAATTCATCAAAATATTCGTAAAGATAATCTACTACTTTTACAAAACCATCATCCGAGTGACGCCGCATCTGTTTTGTCTGCTCTTCCCCGGACATGGCGCTAAATTGATTTAATACCGACTGGAGTAATTCACAAAAACCATCTGCCGCCGGCTGTACAAGAGATCGATACATGCTCTCTTTATCCGGATAACGTATATAAATCGCTCCTTTACTGGAGCCAGCCTTCTCAGCAATCGTCCTTAAGGAGGTATTCTCATAACCATTGAGCAGAAATTCTTCTTTTGCACATTCCATAAGTTTCTCTGTAACACCTGCTGTCCGTTTTGCCATGAACCTCCTCCTTTCTATTAAAACCATCGGTTTCAAACCGTTGGTCTTATTATAGTTCATTACATCGGTAAAGTCAACCACCTATTTTAAAACAACGAAAAAAAATATCTCTGTAAACTTTTCCTTGGTCTCTGTATCTTTGCACATAATTATGTTATAATAATGTACAAAGAAGGGAGGTGGCAATATGCCGCAGATAAGACCAATTACAGATCTTCGCAATACGAATGAGATCTCTGACCTCTGCCATGCCCGCCGGGAGCCGATATTCATTACAAAAAACGGATATGGCGATCTTGTGGTGATGAGTATCGAAACCTATGAAGCGATGGTTGAAAATGCAGCGATGGACACCGCAATTTCAGAAGCAGAAGCCGAGTTTGAACAAGACGGACAACTCCATGACGCCAGAGAGGCACTGGCTTCTTTAAGGAGGAAGCATTTTGGATAAATACAGCGTCAAACTGATGAGCCGGGCGCTGCGGGATTTGGATGGTATCTATGATTATATCGCACACACACTGCTAGAACCGGAAACGGCTCTAAACTTGGTAAGCCGGATCGAGGATGCTATTTTGTCACTGGAGATGATGCCCTCCCGCTGTCCGGAACGTAAACATGGAGTCTATGCAAATCGAGGATACCGGCAGCTTTTTATAGAGAACTACACTGCCATTTTTCAGATCGATGAAGCAAAGAAAACGGTAATCGTGGTGACGGTACGCTATTCTCCAAGAGAATTTTAAACAAGGGAATGTCATATGAAAAGCAGCCTGCTCAAACAGGCTGCTTTTCTGCAGTTTCTTATAATGTCTCCCTCATTGATCTTGCCGAAGAATATTCTCCAGTGTTACCGCTTTTAATGCCTGCTGCAATCTCCATTCTGTCTTTCTATACTCCTCTTCCAGTGCCATCATCTCCTGCGCTATTTCTTCCGACGGAGTTCCAAAGACCTTCCCCGTTTGGACGATTCCCTCCATACCGATGATCACATCATATAAAGAA
>CABRSG010000438.1 GCA_902473545.1 uncultured Lachnospiraceae bacterium
TACTGGCATTAGAAAGTCCTTATCTGGGTTGGAATTACAGTGACCCCGAAACCGCTTGTCTCGGAGTGTTATTTCATTCGTTTGAATGGCTGTTTATCAGATTCGCACCGGTTATCCTTGTCGGCGCAATCGCCGGAATTATCTTAACACAGAAAAAAGAATAATATTTTTCTATTAGTGCTACTACTGGATCGATGTCTGCAAAGGTTGAAGCAAAAACAAATAGCCGATCCAGTAGAGCCGGCGGGCGACAGGAAGAACGGGCCTCTTTTGAATGTTGTTTCATAAGTTGAGTCATAGTATAACATCTGAGCATTTCGATTATAACATATCCTTCGCCTTTTCAAGCCCCGGTCCCATAACCTCCATGGTTCGATCATAGGAAGCCTGTGCTTCCTCACGGATATCGGCGATGCCCGTAGTGCTTTCAATATTTGCCACATCGTCAAGCGGCAGAATGTAATATTTTGAACCGCTTTCATCTGAGTAGCGGTACACCCAGGTAGGCAGCAGATCAACGTCCGTCAGAGAAACCTTCCCGCGGCTGCTCTGGTGCAGGTGCAGCGTAACCATTGCGCCGTCCTCCGTGTGTCCGGTGGGCATCTCGTCCATCAGATACGTGCGCTGGTTGCTAAGCGCATTGCCCTCGGAATATACCACCAGCATCTTCTCTCCGGCTGCGTTCGTCAGCACATCGATCGGCTGCTCGCAGTGCGGATGTCCGCCGATGATCGCATTGACGCCGAGATCACATAATTTCTGTGCGATCTCATCCTGGTACTGCGCCTCCTCCAACTGATATTCCGTTCCCCAGTGCATATTTGCGATGATAAACTGTGCGCCCTCCGCCTTCATCGCGCGGATGTTTTCCTCCATTTCCGCATAAAAAGACAAAAGATCATCATAATTGAAGGAGTTTAAAAGCGGGGCGTCCGCCGTTTCCATAATCATTCCGTTGATACTCTTATCGAAACCACCCGTCATATTTGTCGTCTCATAGACATAATCGGCAAAGCCTACTTTAATTCCCTGGATATCCGCTATGTAATAGTGTTTTTCCTGCTCATTTTTTCGGATTCCGGTGTAAGCGATCCCCTTCTGCTCGTAAACCTCCATAGTCCGGGTAAAACCGTAGGACCATGCATCGTAAATATGGTTGGTCGCGAGCATCTGCAGATCCACGCCGCTGTCACGAATATTTTCAATGATCACGTCCGGCGACTTGAAATTTGGATAACCGGAATACCCAAGCTCTTCTCCGCCAAGCGCGCCCTCAAACTCACAGGTCATATAGTCCGGCGCACTATAATACGGCGTGATGAATTTATAAATCGAGGAAAAATCATAATTGCCCTCTTCGTCCGGATAAGAATCGATAAACGGAGAATGCAGCAGCATACACCCGGTGCTTCCGACGGTGATATCCTTTTCCGCAAAGACCGGCTCTGTTTCCGTGACCGGCTGCTCTGTGACAGCTTCCGTCTCGCGCAGCGACGACAGTGCACCTCCGGCCAGACGCACGAGCTTTGAGATACCAGAGCCAAGCAGCAAAATAACCGCTGCAGCGCACAGAAGGACGCCTGCGCTCTTTGCCGCAGTCAGCAGCAGCTCCTTTCTGCGGTACTGCTTAAATTCTTTCTCGGACAGTTTTTTTCTTAATTTTTCCCTTTTTCTTTTTGCCTTTTTTGCGCGCAGCTGATACTCGCAGTATGTATCCTCCAGCCAGAGTCCGATGTCTGCAAATTTATCAGCGATCTTCTCAGCCCATTTTCTCCACTCAAATTTCATAACTCACTTCATCTTCCCGG
>CABRSG010000439.1 GCA_902473545.1 uncultured Lachnospiraceae bacterium
TTACGGACTTTGCCCACAGGACTAGCTGCGCGTCGCAGTGAATGCAAAGTCCTGACCTGAACAGTAACGAAAAAACTTACAGAAAGGCAGGAAAAAGATATGGAACATGGATGGAGAAAAAGGGGATGCGCACGGCTTTGTGCGGCGGCGCTGATGGGTGCGCTGGCGGCAGGCGGCAGCCAGATAGCGTTTGCCGCTGAGGATGACACGAGGACGGAAGCAGATGCAAAGAACGATGCGAGAACGGAAACGGAAACGGCAGCAGGCGCACAGGACGGCATCGACATGACGACTGATTATCCGGGCATTACGGTGAAAGCGGGCGAGAGCGTCAGCTTTGGGCTGGATTTTGCAAGTCTATCAGGCGACAGCTACGATGCGTCGCTTTCCATCGAGTCTATCCCGGAGGGCTGGGAGGGGTACTTCAAGAGCAGCAGCAGTGAAATTTCAATGGTACATGTAGATGCAGACTCACACCTTGCTGCCTCGGAGCTTGCCACCTTCAGCCTGACACTTCCTGATGAGGTGGAGGAGGGCACCTATAATGTTACCCTGAAAGCAGATGCCGGCAGCGAAGCTTCTGACACCTTACAGCTTGAAATTAACGTGACGGAGACGGAGAACGGACAGAGCAGCTTAACGTCCGAATACCCGGAGCAGCAGGGGGCTTCCGGGACAAGCTTCAGTTTCGACGTCACGCTGGTGAACAACCGCGGAATAGAGCAGACCTACAGTCTTGCGGCGGAGGCAGAGAGCGGCTGGCAGGTATCTTTTACCCGTCCGGTGAGAGTACTCATGTGGCGAGCATCACGGTGGAGCCAGGCTCCAGCCAGGGACTGACGGTGGACGTGACGCCGCCGGAGACCATTAAGGAGGGCGAATACACGATTCCATGCACGGCGATTTCCGCAAATGAAACGCTGTCTGCAGAGCTGAAGGTTACGATCACCGGCTCCTATGAGGTACAGTTATCCACACCGACCGGCAATCTGAGCCTGAACGCTTACGCAAACCAGGAAAAGGCGGTGACGTTAAGCGTGATAAATAACGGAAATGTAGATCTGAGCAATTTAAATCTGACCTCATCGGCGCCGACCGACTGGGAGGTGCGTTTTGACGAATCGACCATTGAGCTTCTGGAGGCGGGAGCAACGAAGGAAGTGACTGCCTATGTCAAGCCGTCCTCCGATGCGATTACCGGGGACTATGTGACCTCGATCACGGTTAGCAATGACGAGACGACGTCGACAGCAGAATTCCGGATATCGGTAAAAACGCAGACGCTCTGGGGAATCGTTGCGATTGCGATCATCGCCGCGCTGCTCGCAGGACTGGGCTTTTTGTTTAAGAAGTATGGAAGAAGGTAGCTTATGGAACAGAAAATAATAGAGATGCAGGGGCTCACGAAGCATTATGGAAACAAAATTGCGGTAAACAACCTCGATCTTTCCATATGCCAGGGTGAAATCTTCGGTCTGCTCGGTCCGAACGGCGCCGGGAAAACGACAACGATCCTGATGCTGCTCGGTCCGACGGAGCCGACGGCGGGCAGGGCGTTTATCGAGGGGCTGGACTGCACACGCAATCCGGTGGCGGTAAAGCGGGTTGCCGGATATATGCCGGACAACGTCGGATTTTATCCGGATCTGACCGGCAGGCAGAATCTGCGTTTCACCGGCAGACTGAACGGTCTTGGGGAGGACGTGATTGAGGAACGCATCGAGCAGCTTTTGAAGCGGGTCGGCATGACGGAATACGGCGATCAGAAAACAGGCACCTACTCCAAAGGTATGAAGCAGCGGCTC
>CABRSG010000440.1 GCA_902473545.1 uncultured Lachnospiraceae bacterium
GCACTTAGCGAGGTCCTTCACGAGCTTAGTGCGAGTCATCCTGTGGATAATAGGAGCACTTAGTGAGGTATTTCCACAGTGCAATATAAAACCATGCAATTCATTTTTCGGGGGTTCCATCTATGAAAACGAAAAGCAAACTGATTACATTTTTACTTTTATCAACAGGCGCCGCCCTGACCACGGCACTTATCAACAAGTATTTAAAGATATCGGCCACTTCCAGGGGATTGCTGAAAGAATCCCAGTCCTGCTGTTACAAATGGCGTCTGGGAAATATTCACTACACCAAAACCGGATCTGGAAAGCCCCTTCTTCTGGTTCATAATCTGGACTATGCGTCCAGCGGATACGAGTGGGATCAGATTGTCAACCGGTTGAAAGATAATTATACTGTATACACAATCGATCTTCTTGGGTGCGGCCGCTCTGAGAAACCGGATCTCACCTATACCAACTATCTGTATGTTCAGCTTTTGAGTGATTTTATCAAATCAGAAATCGGGCACCGCACGAACGTCATCGCCACCGGGGAATCCGCTTCTCTGGCTGTGATGGCATGCAGCAACAGCCCGGAGCTGTTCGATCAGATCATGCTGGTAAATCCAAACAGTCTTTTAAACTGCAGCCAGATTCCCAGCAAAGAAGCCAAATTATACAAGCTCATCATCGAGCTTCCCATCGTCGGAACACTGCTCTACAATATTGCCAGCAGCAGAAAAATGATCGAGGAGAGCTTCGAGCAAGATTATTTCTACAACCCATACTCGGTAAAACCCATGTACGTGGACCGCTACCTGGAGGCCGCGCATCTCGGCGGATGCCCGAAAGCCATTTTCTCCAGTGTCAAGTGCAATTATATCAAATGCAACCTGTCCAACGCACTGAAAAAAATTGACAACAGCATCTACATTGTGGGAGGCCGCGAGCAGCCGATCATCGAAGATATCATCGCGGAATATAAGGAATTAAACTCTGCTATCGAGCACTCCTTAATTCCCAAGACAAAATTTCTTCCCCAGCTGGAAAGCCCCGCAGAGTTTGCCGCAATCGTGAAGATGTTTTTTGCTTAGCATATTGATAGACAATCATGGATGGTGGTTCAGATGAGAAATTCAAAATTTTTCATTCTTCTGGCTGTAATTCTTATAATTGCTCTGTCATTTGCATTCTCCAGGAGAGGAAAACAGCCCTTTAAAGATTTAACGGCCGAAGATATCTCGTCGGCTGCCGTGACGCTGTCTCCGCCGGGTAAGACCATCCAGATCTCCGATCTGGAAAAATTTGTCAGCTATCTGAATGACATTGTAATCTACAGCAAAGATAATTCATACACAGAATATGCCGGTCAGGGCGTCACCTTCAAGCTACATATGACCGATGGTTCCGAACTATGTATTACAGAATACAATCCATTTTTTATCATAAATGGAACCGGCTATCGTACAAAATATGAGCCCTGCGAACAACTAAACCGATATGCCAACGAATTGCTAAACGAAAAATCAGACTAAGACATGTATCATCAAAATTAATCTACTATTAAGACAGAGGGAGAAGATGTTTCACGTGAAACATTTCCTCCCTCTTTTCTCTTAATCTAAGCTCACCCAATACCAGATCTACCGCAGCGGTTCTTTCCCCGGAAGTCCGGCTTTCCTCGGATATTTTTTATCAATATTCTTTATCTTCTCTATCTTCACCAGCACTCTCTCGTCCCCGTTCGGAAGCTTAAAGGGAACCACAGCCTTCACCTCGCCGCCCAGCTTTGCGACGGCTCCGCGGCCATTCTCCATCTCT
>CABRSG010000441.1 GCA_902473545.1 uncultured Lachnospiraceae bacterium
CGGGAAAGAGCACGCTTGTGCGGTGTCTGAATTTTCTGGAGCGTCCGACAGCCGGGACAGTGACGGTAAACGGAAAAGACCTTGCAAAGCTCTCGGAAAAAGAACTGCGCGAGGCGCGCAAGGATATCGGAATGATCTTCCAGCATTTCAATCTGCTCATGCAGCGCAGCGTCATTGATAATGTTTGCTTTCCGCTGGAGATCGCCGGGATGAGCAAGGCGCAGGCGCGCAAAAAGGCGATGGAGTATCTGGAGATTGTCGGCCTTACGGAAAAGGCGAAGGCATACCCGGTGCAGCTTTCCGGCGGACAGAAGCAGCGTGTGGCGATCGCCCGCGTACTCGCCTCCGATCCGAAGATTTTGCTCTGCGACGAGGCGACCAGCGCGCTCGACCCGCAGACAACAAAATCTATCTTGCAGCTTCTGAAGGAGATCAATCGGAAGTACGGAATTACGATCGTTGTCATCACGCATGAGATGGCGGTCGTACAGGAAATCTGTACGCACGTCGCTATTATCGATCAGGGAAATCTGGCGGAGCACGGCACAGTGGAGGAAATTTTCCTTGCACCGAAATCGCGCGAGGCGAAGCGCCTGATCTACCAGGGCTATGAGAAGGTGGCGGAGATGAAGGGCAAGCGCTGCGTCCGCATTGTATTCTCGGAAAATTCGTCCTTTGAGCCGGTGATCGGCAATATGGTGCTGGCGTTTAAGTCACCGGTGAACATTCTCTATGCCAACACAAAGGACCTGGACGGCGTGGCGAAGGGCGAGATGGTTCTGCAGCTTCCGGAGGACGAGGAGCTTGGGCGCAAGATGATCGCATATTTAAAGAGCGCAAGATTAACGGTGGAGGAGCTGGAAGGTTATGTTGAGTGAAAAAGAAATTATGATGATTGTTGAAGGAATCGGCGGAACACTCTGGATGGTGCTCGCCTCCGTATTTTTCGGCTATCTGATCGGACTGCCGATGGGGATTGCGCTGACGGTTACGGGCAGGGACGGTATCCGCCCAAATGCGGCTGTCTATAAGGTCCTGGACGTGATCTCAAATATATTCCGCAGCATCCCGTTCCTGATCCTGCTGATTCTTGTGCAGCCGTTCACAAGATTTCTGCTCGGAAAGAGCTACGGAGCGACAGCAACCATCGTTCCGCTGACGATCGCAGCCGGACCGTACATAGCAAGAATGGTGGAATCGTCCTTAAAAGAAGTGGATCACGGTGTGATCGAGGCGGCGCAGAGCATGGGCGCGAGCACCTGGACGATTATTTTCAAGGTGCTGCTGACAGAGGCGCGCACCTCGCTGATCGTCAATGCTACCATCGCCACAAACACGATTCTGGGATACTCCGCGATGGCGGGCGCCTGCGGAGGCGGCGGACTTGGAGACATTGCCGTCCGTTACGGCTATAACCGCTGGAGACCGAACATCCTTCTTATCACAGTTGTGCTTCTGGTCGTTCTGGCGCAGGTATTCCAGATGGTCGGAATGTCCATTTCGAGAGCAGTCGACCGCAGACGGGTAGAATGAGCAGCAAAAATCAACGTGTCTGCGGTGGAAGACATGGTATCGGTTTGGGCGGGAATATAAATTTACGAACGTTAAGAAAGTGAGAAAGAGAAAGTGAAGAGAGCAAGTGGAATTTTACTGCCGGTGAGCAGTCTTCCGTCCCCCTGCGGGATCGGAATGTTTTCAAAGAGTGCATATGATTTTGTTGATTTTCTGGTGGAGGCCGGGCAGACCTACTGGCAGATCCTGCCGCTTGGACCGACCAGCTACGGGG
>CABRSG010000442.1 GCA_902473545.1 uncultured Lachnospiraceae bacterium
GATGCCAGTAAAAGCCCTGCCAGCACCGCTTCCTTCACACCGTTTGCATTCGCGCCCGGCGTATTAAATACAACGATTCCGGCTTCCGCACATTTCTGCAGCGGAATGTTATTGACGCCCGCGCCTGCACGCGCGATCGCTTCCAGCTTTTCCGGCAGCTCCATATCGTGCATCGCCGCGCTGCGCACGAGGATGGCATCTGCGTCATTCATATTATCCGTCTGTACATAAAGACCTGAGAAGCCGTCCAGGCCCACCTGCGAGATCGGATTTAAGCAATGATAATGAAACATTACAGATTCGCCTCCTCAAATTTTTTCATAAATGCAACCAGTGCCTCCACACCCTCGATCGGCATCGCATTATAAATGCTTGCGCGCATACCGCCAACGCTGCGATGTCCTTTTAAGTTTTCAAAACCTGCCGCCTTTGCCTCTTTGACAAATTTAGCGTCCAGCTCCTTGTCGCCCGTCACAAACGGCACATTCATCAGAGAGCGGTCCTTCTTTTCTACTGTTCCGCGGAACAGTTTACTGTTGTCCAGGAAGTCGTACAGGATAGCAGCCTTTTTCTCGTTGCGCTCCTTCATTGCTTCCAGACCGCCCATTTTTTTCAGCCATTTGAACACCTTACCGCAGATATAAATGCAGTAGCTGTTCGGTGTATTATAGAGAGAATCATGATCCGCATGTGTCTTGTAGGTGAGCATCGTCGGAGTGCCCGGAAGTACGTCCTCTGTGATCAGGTCTTCGCGGATGATAACAATGACCATACCTGCCGGTCCGATGTTCTTCTGGACGCCGCCGTAGATGATGCCGTACTTCGTGACATCCACCGGCTCAGACAGGAAACAGGAGGAAACGTCCGCTACCAGCGTCTTACCCTTGGTGTTCGGCAGCTCCTTGAATTTTGTACCGTAAATAGTATTGTTCTCGCAGATATAAACATAGTCCGCATCCTCGCTGATCGGAAGATCCGAGCAGTCCGGAATGTAGGAAAAGGTCTTATCCTCGGAGGAAGCGATCTTATTCGCTTTTCCGTATTTCTGCGCCTCCTGGTACGCCTTCTTCGCCCACTGGCCGGTAACGATGTAATCCGCCACCCTGTTCTTCATCAGGTTCATCGGGATCATCGCAAACTGCTGCGAAGCGCCGCCCTGCAGAAACAGTACCTTATAGTTATCCGGGATGTTCATCAGCTCGCGCAGATCCTTCTCCGCTTCCTTGATGATCCCGTCAAAAATCTCTCCGCGGTGGCTCATCTCCATCACAGACATTCCGCTGCCGCGGTAATCCAGCATCTCGTCGGCAGCCTCCTGCAGCACTTCCTCCGGCAAAACCGCCGGACCTGCAGAAAAATTGTACACTCTTTTCATAATTCTCTCCTCCTCACTTCTGTCTCACACTTTGCACTTCCGAAAACCTGCTAAATATTTACGATACCACGGATTTCTCCGTGCTTCGCACTCTCGAAATCTACACGTCGTCCTGGTCAAAGGCTTCCTCGATCGGAGCCCCTGCCGGAACCATCGGGAATACCTTGTCATCCTGATCGATCTGACAGTCGATCAGCACCGGTCTGCCCATTGCGATCGCCTTTTCCAGCGCCGGCCTGAGTTCTGCAAGAGCACTCACGCGAATGCCGGCTGCGCCGAGCGCTTCGGCAACCTTTACAAAGTCCACTCCGTCGTTTAACACGGTCGCGGAATAGCGCTCATCATAAAACAGCGTCTGCCACTGACGGACCATGCCCAGAACATGGTTGTTGATCACGACCTCAATG
>CABRSG010000443.1 GCA_902473545.1 uncultured Lachnospiraceae bacterium
GCTCCTATGCACGGGGAAATTATGACAGCGAATCGGATGTGGATGTTGTTGCGCTGGTTCATGGAGAGCGGGAGGTGCTGCAGAAGCAGTTAAGACGGGTGTGGGATGTTTCGGCAGATTTGGAACTTCAGTTTGGTACGATTTTGTCACCTACAGTTATTCCTTATGAAGAATATGAGCAATACAGAAATGATTTGCCATATTATAGAAATATTGCGCGGGAGGGGGTTGAAATTGTTGCCTGACAATAGAACTATTTTAATGCAGCATAGGCTGGATTCGGCAAAAGAAAAGCTGGAATCAGCAAAGATCCTTTTGGATAATGGAAATTTAAAAGACTCTATTGGACGTTCTTATTATGCGATGTTTACCAGTGTAAGGGCGCTTCTGGCTCGAGATGGAGTGGATTTTTCCAAGCACGCAGGCGTAATTGCTTATTTTCAAAGAGAGTATATCAAAACAGGTATTTTAGATATGAAATATTCTAAGTACATCAGTCAGGCATTTCAGATCAGAAATAATGCAGATTATGCGGATTTTTATATTGTTTCTAAAGCGGATGCAGATGAACAATATGAGCGTGCAGAGGAGTTTTATCAGATAATCAGCAACTATTTGGCAAGTCTTTGACGGAAATTTTTATATAAGAAAAATGAATGAGGAGGCGATGGCCGCCTTAGGCATACCGGAACACGACCGGGCCAGAATCGCCGGGCGGAGAAATTGCTCTTGCATATCTCTGCCCGCTGTGCTATCATAAGCCCAGAAACGATAGAGAGGAGTGGCTTGATGTCGGCTATTCGCTGAAAATGGGACAATCAATAATTTCTCATCCGAGCATTCAGATGAGTTTTTTGTTGTACTTGTTTTTGCGGATAGTGGAATCGGGCGGACTCTTTTTATTTTTGTAAAAAAAGGGTGCGTTCTGTCCGTCTGCGTGCAGATGTCTGAGAGACAGCAGGGGAGCAGGGGCGGACCGCGAAACGGGTACACGGACAACTCATGGATGGTGGGTTGTCCTTTTTTTGTGCGCGCGGCGGTGCACACTCATTTTGACGTGCAAAATCAAAAGTAGAAAAGCGCAGTGTAAAAAATGAAATTTATAAGGTGAAGAGTAAAAATGGAAAGAAATAGAAGATCAGAAGAAAATAGAAGACCAAAAGAAAACAGCAAGCCATATGTGTGCCCAAACTGCGGATGGACTCCCGGAAACACCTGTGAGCCGGAGCGGACGCACTGCCCCAACTGCCTCTCGGCGGTGCATGAGGAGGACGGGGAAGGCTTCTCGTGCGGCGGCATTCTGGAGCCGGTCAGCATCTGGGTGAAGCCGGACGGAAAGTGGGAGATCATCGGAAGGTGCCGGCTGTGCGGCGGAATGAGCGCCGTGCCGGCCGCACTGGACGACAATCCGATGAAGATACTGTCAATCGCGTCGAAACCGCTGTCCGCGCCGCCGTTTCCCATCGAGAAGGTGGAGGAGCTGACGAGAATGATGGGCGGACAGGGAAGTTTAGGAGGATATAAAAATGAACCGTGAGAATAAGAGAAGAAAGTACGATAAGAGATATTTTAAGACACACCCCTGCATGGACGCGTTCACCTGCAGGGCCTGCGGGCGGCTGGTGGTCCCGGAGGGGGCGGGGAGCGGGCACAGGAACCACTGCCCCTACTGCCTGACCAGCGTCCATCTGGACGATCGCCCGGGAGACCGCGGCTCGGACTGCCATGGCCGCATGGAGCCCATCGGCGTGTGGGTGAGGAAAA
>CABRSG010000444.1 GCA_902473545.1 uncultured Lachnospiraceae bacterium
GCTCGAAGGTATCCTGCTCCTCCTTTGTCTGGATCGGCACGATGCCCCAGCAGAGATTGAGCTGACGCCACACATGCGGGTGCGTCGCGCAGCCGATGATCGGACAGGCGGGGCGGTACTTGGAAATCGTGTGCGCGGTTCCGCCGGACTTTGTGACGGTAACGATTGCCTGCGCTTTCAGATCATGCGCCGTCGAGCAGGTTGCATAAGCGATTGCCTCAGTAATATTCTGGTGCCCGCTGCTCGTGCTGATGTGATTGAAGCGGTTTACATAATCAATATCGTTCTCCGTCTGCTGTGCGATGCGCACCATGGTCTGCAGCGTCTCCACCGGGTATTTGCCGGCAGCCGTCTCGCCGGAGAGCATGATCGCGCTGGTGCCGTCGTAGATCGCATTTGCCACGTCCGTCGCCTCCGCTCTCGTGGGACGCGGATGCGTCATCATGGAATCGAGCATCTGCGTGGCGGTGATGGAAATTTTGCCTGCCTGGATGGTTTTCTTAATCAATTTCTTCTGGATTGCCGGAACGTCCTCCAGCGGAATTTCCACGCCCATATCGCCGCGGGCGATCATGATGCCGTCGGCAACTTCCAGAATTTCGTCAATATTGTCAACGCCCTCCTTATTTTCAATTTTTGCAATAATCTGCATTGTGTCGCAGTTCTGCTCTTCGAGAATCTTTCTGATATCCAGAATATCCTGTGCGGAGCGCGTAAACGAGGCTGCAATGAAATCGAAGCCCATCTTGATGCCGAAAAGAATATCGGAGTGGTCCTTTTCACTGACGAACGGCATGGAGAGCGAGACATCCGGTACGTTTACGCCCTTGCGGTTGGAAACCGGACCGGAGTTCAGCACCTCGCAGATGATGTCTGTGTCAGTGACTTCTTTGATGGTAAGACCGATCAGACCGTCGTCTAAAAGAATCATGTTGCCCGCTTTGACGTCCTTCACCAGATCGGTGTAGGTAATGGAAACGATAGAAGCATCACCCTCAACCTCGCGCGTGGTGAGCGTGAAGGTCTGTCCCTTCTGGAGCTGCACCTTTCCTTCACGGAAGGTTTTCAGACGGATTTCCGGTCCCTTGGTGTCGAGCAGAGCGGCAATCGGAAGCTTTGCCTTATTTCTTGCTTTTTTCAGAGCGACAAAGCGGCCGCGCTGTTCATCGTGCGTGCCGTGGGAAAAATTAAAGCGCGCCACATTCATGCCGGAGTCGATCAGCGCCTCCAGAATGCCGGGCTGGTCGGTGGATGGTCCGAGTGTACAGATGATTTTCGTTTTTCTTAACATAGTCAATCCTTTCCCTTCGTTAGAATAAATTTGTAAATGATTTCTGCAATGCCATCGTGGTTGTTGTCATGCTCCGTCACGTAATTTCCGTGCGCATACATGGAGCTTTCCGCGTTTTTCATGATCGCACTGATGTGCGTCGCCTCCAGCATCGGGATATCGTTGTCGGCATCCCCGGCGGAGATGGTGTTTTTAAGCGGCAAATCAAACATCTCGCAGAAAATTTTGATCGCGCTGCCCTTCGATACGCCCACCGGCATGTATTCCAGATAATTCGGGCAGGAATAAAAGCTGTCCACTTTTCCGTCCGCCCATTCGGAAAGAGAAGCCTGGAAATCGTGCAGCCGCTGCGGATCATCCAGTTCGATCACGATCACCTTTTCCGGCTCTTCGGGCAGCGCCCCGCATACATCGTCTGCGATCAGATACTGCATGGTAGTGGCAGTCGTATAGGAAAGCA
>CABRSG010000445.1 GCA_902473545.1 uncultured Lachnospiraceae bacterium
CGATGGCAATGCAGATGGGCTTCAAGCGCGGCGTGTTCTCGAACGAGGCAGGTCTTGGTTCCTCCGTTATGGTACATTCCAGCTCCAACGTAAAGGAGCCGGTTCGTCAGGGTATGTGGGGTATCTTTGAGGTATTTGCGGATACGATCGTGGTATGTACACTGACGGCACTGACCATTTTAAGCTCCGGTGCGGTCGATCTGACGACAGGCGCCATGACGGAGGCGGCGGAAGCGGTTGGTTCCAGCTCGCTTATGAGCTATGCCTTCCAGCAGACCTTCGGAAAGCCGGGCGCATGGTTCATCGCAATCGCGATTCTGCTGTTCGCATACTCCACCGTGCTTGGCTGGAGCCACTACGGTTCCACGGCGTGCCAGTATCTGTTCGGTGAAAAGTCGGTGACGGTATATCGCATTGTGTTTGTAATCATCGTGCTGGCGGGTTCTGTGATGGAAGCGCAGCTTGCATGGGATATTTCCGATACCTTCAATGGAATGATGATGATCCCGAACCTTATCGGCGTTCTCGTTTTGTCTCCGGTTGTTATGAAGTGCACAAAGAACTATGTAGACCGCCGCATACACGGCAAAAAGGTAAAGCCGATGCTTTCTATGTTCGAGGATATCCAGGCGGAGCAGGAGCGGACGCTCTCCGAAGATGATTAACAGCGAAAATGACAGACTGTACATAAAAATGCCAGACTGTACATAAAAATGCCAGAGGCACACGACCTCTGGCTTTTTTTAGCGTTTTTCAATCCGCACCACGCCCGCGCCTGCAGCATTGATCCCTGTGTGACAGGCGATGCTGCAGGACAGCGGACTGTAGCGCACGTTACAGTCCGGAAAAGCGTTCTGCACGGTCTGCCGCCAGTGCTCGGCGTCTGCCGGGTTCTCAAAGGTGCCGGCTGTCGCTACGACGAGCTGTGCGTGTGGAATATCTGAAAAGCGCGTCTCAATATCTTTCTGCATTGCTTCAATCATTTTCTTTTCACATAGTTTCATGCCGCGCATTTTTGCAAAGGAATCCAGTTTGTCGCCCTGGATGGTGAGCACGGGCTTCAGGTTGATGACCGCGGCAAAGGCTGCGGCTGCGGGCGTGATTCTGCCGCCTTTTTTCAGGTATTCCAGAGAATCCACGCTGATATAAATGCTGGCGTCGTAGGCATGCTTCTCCAGGCTCTCCTTGATCTTGGCAGCCGAAAATCCGCTTTCTGCAAGATGTTTTGCGTCATAGACGGACGCTTCCTGGGTGACGGAGATGCGATGATTGTCGACCACGAAAACATTGCCGTTATAATCCTCCGCGAGCATTGCCGCGCTCTGACAGGAGCCGCTCAGACCGCTGGACATGGGGATATAGACGATCTCATCGTAGCCGGAGGCGAGGATGGAATCCCACAGATCAGTCACGTAGCCGGGCGAGGGCTGCGAGGATGAAATATCCAGATGCTCCCGCATCGCGCGGTAAAGCTCAGCGTGCGTGATGTTCTGATGCTCCAGATATGTATTTTCTCCAATAACGACGGGCATCGGGATGATAAAAATACCCAGCTCTTTTGCTTTTTCTATGGAAATGCCGCTGTTGGTGTCGGTTACAATAGCAGTCCGCATAAATCCTGTTTCCTCCCTGCTGATGTGAAAATTTGCCGTTACAGTTCACGCCAGCCTCAAACACCTGCTGCGACGCGAAGCTAGTCCTGTGGGTTTGAGGCGTGAGAACG
>CABRSG010000446.1 GCA_902473545.1 uncultured Lachnospiraceae bacterium
AACCGCCGTCCGCCGGCAGCGCCGACGGATCCTCCGTAGCCGGCTCAGGCTGGGGTTCCTCCGTATCCGGTTCCTCGGGCGTCACCGGTGTGACCGGCTCCTCCGGCCCGTCCGGCTGCGGTTCTGTCGTCGGCGTATTGGGCTGCGGCTCCGTGACGGGCTCATTAGGCTGCGGCTCCGTGACCGGCTCATTGGGCCCTGGCTCATCGGCAGGCGTATCCGGTTCGGGCGGATCGCCGCCCGTTCCATCTGCAATGGTAATGTACAGTCGGTAAGCGCCCTGCACCGGAGCGCCTGTTTCCGTATAGCCCGACGCCTGCACGATCACCGGGTATTTTCCGTTTTTGCGCATCTTCTCCAGAACGATATCGCACTGGAATAAGTAAACCTCGACGCTCTCCTCAAAAAGACAGACCTCTTTTTTTACCTCCTTCTGAAAATTTGCGTAGACAAACGGCGCGTTTTCCGACATGGAAATCCCCGCCGTCAGACGGTCTCCCCGCAATTTTTCCTGTGCAAGAAACGGCACGACCAGGTGCACAGTATCGTTTTCCACAACCGGGATGTAGCCCTGCGCGTAGGAGGTTTTCATATTTTCATAGACATGCGCCGTGTCGATTTCCAGCCCGCCTGTTTCCAGAAACGGACGCAGCATAGCGCCGCCCGAAACCATCTGCCGCGCGGTCTGCTCTGCTGTGCAGCCGTCGTCTGGCATCTGCGCTGCCGCATAGCCGCCGGGCAACTGCACACCCCCAACGCCGCCCTGCAAAATCAGCAGCGCACAAAGAAGCATTCCCGCGCTCCGGCGCAGCTTTTTTGAAATGCGCTTTCCATATCTGTTCACGCTCATACCCCTTCGTTCACCTCCCTCAGTACTCCTGCATCCATCTCGAAAACCCGGTCGCAGAGAATACGGATATCCTCGCTGTTGTGGCTTGCGAGCAGGATCGTCTTTCCCTTCTCTTTTTCCTTTAAGATCAGCCTGCGGATTTCCTCCACGCCATGCCGGTCCAGCCCGTTGAAGGGCTCGTCAAGGATCAGAAATTCCGGTTCCTCCATGATCGCCTGCGCGATGCCAAGCCGCTGCCGCATACCAAGCGAGTATTTTGATACCGGTTTTTTTAAATCCGGATTTAAGCCTACGCGCAGCAGCACCTCCGTGATATCCTCCCGCTTCAGCTTTCCCCGCAGACCGGCAAGGATTTCCAGATTCCGCCTGCCGCTTAAATTCGCAAGAAAGCCCGGCGTCTCGATGATCACACCGATGCTCTCCGGGAAATCCATTTCCCTTCCGATATATTTCCCGCCGACCTTCACAAGCCCCTCTGTGACAGGAAGGAAGCCGCAGATGCATTTCATCAGCACGGTCTTTCCGGAGCCGTTGTTGCCGACGATCCCGTACACCTTTCCGCGCTCCATGGAGAAATCCAGCTTTTTCAGGACTTCCTCCTCCCCGAAGCACTTGCGCACATTTGTCAGTTCCACATAATCCATGTCAGATTTCCTCCAGTTTCTTATCCAGTGCCATTCTGTGCAGCGCCGCCATGCAGAGTGCAAACAAGATCAGAAAGATCCACAGCGCATAGTGCTCCGGTCCCCAGTTGTTTTCCGCCAGGATCCATTCCGACGGATCGATGCAGTACAGATCCTCCAGATACCGCTGGCGCAAAATGATCCCGGCGTAAAATACAATAAACGGCAGGCCGAGCGCCA
>CABRSG010000447.1 GCA_902473545.1 uncultured Lachnospiraceae bacterium
AAGATGCAGCTTTCCGGGGATCTGCCGGGCCCCCCTGCCACAATCGCTGTGGCGCGCGACGAGGCGTTCTGTTTTATTTATGAGGACAACCTGCAGCTTCTGCGGGAGTGCGGTGCGAGGATCGTTGAATTTTCCCCGATACACGACCGGCATATTCCGGCGGAGGCGGACGGACTGCTTTTGTATGGAGGCTATCCGGAGCTGTATGCCAGGGAGCTCTCCGGCAATACGACGATGCTTGCGGATGTCCGCGGCAAAATAGCCGGGGGAATGCCCTGCATGGCGGAGTGCGGCGGCTTCATGTATCTGCATCGCACGATGGAGGACATGGAGAAAAGAAAGTGGCGGATGGCTGGCGTAATCGACGCGGAAGCTTACCGCACGGAAAAGCTGACGCGCTTCGGATATGTCGAGCTAAAGGAGGCTGCCGCATTGGAGAAGATCCGCGGTCATGAGTTTCACTATTTTGACAGCACGGACAACGGCGAAAGCTTTTTGGCGCGCAAGCCGCTGCGTAAACGGAGCTGGCGGTGTATGCACAGGACGGACACGCTTTTGGCGGGCTTTCCGCACCTGTATTATTACTCCAACCCGAAGCTTGCGGAGGAGTTTGTAAAAAAGTGTGCCGGATATCATGCCGGCCGCAATTTGGAAAATCCCGGCGCAGTGCAGGGAAAATGAGAAGCAAGAGAGGTATAAGGCGATGAAATTATCACTGCTGGCGCTGGTCGTCGGCTTTTTGCTGGATCTGCTGCTTGGCGATCCGGCATGGATTTACCACCCTATCCGTCTGATCGGGAATCTGATCGCTGTGCTGGAGGCGGCACTGCGAAGGGTATTTAAAGTGGTACCGGCAGATACGGCGCGCAGTCCGAAAATCGTCCGCTTTAAGGGAAAAGCAAAGGAACAGGCGCGCCTGGAGGAAAACTTTCACAAACGGGAATTTGCAGCAGGAACTTTGCTTGCGGTGCTGGTGGTTTTTATTTCGGCGGGCATTCCGCTCCTTCTTCTGCTTCCCGCGCAGCGGGTTCATCCGTATCTGCGCCTCATGCTGGAGAGCCTGCTCTGCTGGCAGCTTCTGGCGACGAAATCCTTAAAGGATGAGAGCATGAAGGTATACCGGAAGCTGGCGGACAACGATCTGGAGGGAAGCCGGAAGGCAGTTTCGATGATCGTCGGACGCGACACCGAAAATCTGGATGTGTCGGGCGTGACAAAGGCGGCAGTGGAGACGGTGGCGGAAAATACCTCGGACGGCGTGATTGCCCCGATGTTTTACATGGCGATCGGCGGCGCTGTGCTCGGATTTTTCTACAAGGCAATTAACACTATGGATTCCATGCTCGGCTATAAAAATGAGCGTTATCTTTATTTTGGAAGATTTGCGGCAAAGCTGGATGACGTTGCCAATTTTCTTCCGGCGCGTCTGTCCGCCCTGTTTATGATCGCGGCATCCTTCCTGCTCAGGATGGATGGCAAAAATGCCTGGCGGATTTTTTGGCGGGACCGCCTGCGTCATGCAAGTCCGAATTCGGCGCAGACGGAAGCGGTGATGGCGGGTGCGCTCGACGTGCAGCTTGCCGGGGATGCCTGGTATTTTGGCGTGCTTCATATAAAGGAAACCATCGGCGACGACTTGCGTCCCATCGAGCCGGAGGATATTGTGCGTGCGAACCGTTTGCTTTA
>CABRSG010000448.1 GCA_902473545.1 uncultured Lachnospiraceae bacterium
CTCCAGTTCAAAATGCTTTGGGTAGAAACGGCGCAGCCCCTGCAGTGCATAGAGCAGCGTCAGACTGTCCTTTCCGCCGGAGATGCCGACGGCGATGCGGTCTCCTTCTTCGATCATCTGGTATTCATCAATTGCTTTTCTTGTCAGACTGTATAACTGCTGAAGCTTCATAACAGGTGTGCTCCTTTGCGATTATTATATTCTTCCGTTAGTTATAGCACAGAGAGTATTTTCATGTCAATCATCGTACAAAAAATAAGGATTGTAGCTGTCTTCGAATTGTGCTATCCTTAATGGCAGAGAAATTAATTTACGTGCGCAGGCAGGTCGTTTGCATGTGCAAAGGAAAAGAGGGATAAATAGGATGTATAATCCAAAATCAATGGTGGCGGAGGAATTTATCTGCCACGAGGAAATTTTAGAGACGCTGGAGTATGCGGAAAAACATAAAACAGATGCAGAGCTGATTCAGCGGATTATTGAGAAGGCAAAAGAGCGCAGGGGGCTGTCGCACCGGGAGGCGATGGTGCTGCTCGACTGCGGGATCGAGGAGAAGAACCAGCAGATCTATGCGCTTGCAGAACAGATTAAGAAAGATTTTTACGGCAACCGCATTGTCATGTTTGCGCCGCTGTATCTGTCCAATTACTGCATTAATGGCTGCGTATACTGCCCGTATCACGCGAAAAACAAGCATATTGCGCGCAAAAAGCTTACACAGGAGGAAATCCGCAGAGAGGTTATCGCGCTGCAGGATATGGGGCATAAGCGCCTGGCGCTGGAAACCGGCGAGGACCCGGTGAATAATCCGATCGAATACGTGCTGGAGAGCATTAAGACAATTTACAGTATCAAGCACAAAAACGGCGCGATCCGCCGTGTAAACGTGAATATCGCGGCGACGACGGTGGAAAATTACCGTAAGCTGAAGGAAGCGGGCATCGGGACGTATATTCTGTTCCAGGAGACCTACAACAAGGAGAGCTATGAACAGCTTCATCCGACGGGACCGAAGCACAATTATGCATATCATACCGAGGCGATGGACCGCGCGATGGAGGGCGGCATTGACGATGTTGGTATCGGCGTGCTGTTCGGGCTGGAGCTGTACCGCTATGAGTTTGCCGGGCTTCTGATGCATGCCGAGCATCTGGAGGCGGCACACGGTGTTGGACCGCACACGATCAGCGTGCCGCGTGTCCGTCGTGCGGATGATATCGACCCGGATACCTTTGATAATGGCATTGACGATGATATTTTTGCGAAGCTGGTGGCGTGTATCCGTATCGCTGTGCCGTACACGGGCATGATCATATCCACACGCGAGAGCCGGCAGTGCCGCGAGCGTGTGCTGCATCTGGGCGTCTCGCAGATCAGCGGCGGTTCGCGTACCAGCGTGGGCGGCTACGTCACGCCGGAGCCGGAGGAGGAAAATTCCGCGCAGTTTGACGTCAGCGACAACCGCTCCCTGGACGAAGTGGTAAACTGGCTGATGCGCCTGGGTTATATCCCAAGCTTCTGCACAGCGTGCTACCGCGAGGGGAGGACGGGCGACCGCTTTATGAGCCTTTGCAAGAGCGGCCAGATCCAGAACTGCTGCCACCCGAATGCACTGATGACATTAAAAGAATATCTGATGGACTACGCGTCGGAGGATACAAAGCGCATTGGCGAGCGGCT
>CABRSG010000449.1 GCA_902473545.1 uncultured Lachnospiraceae bacterium
CTCCCGTCGGGCGCACAAAATATTCCCGCCCGTCCCAGGTGACCAGCAGTGGTCGCTCCACTCGCAGCCGTATTTCCTGCAGCTTTTCAAAATCCACGTTCAGGCGCTCCAGAACGCGGCGCAGATTCCGTGAAAAAATTTTTAAAAACTCCTGTATATTTCGCATAACAACACTCCTGTGATATTCCCGTTGGCACTGCTTCTTCTCTGCCGGTAAGCGCCCGGCCGTGCCAGGCAGCTACCATACTTCAATATATGAGTCTGTCCAAAAAATATGCCTGCGGATTGCTTGCAATTTTGCCACAGGCGTTGTATCATAATTCTACAGTTTATTCCCGCGGGATATTTGACTCAGGAGCCTTTGCGAATGCCGCGGATGAACGGTAATGGAATAGGAATATATGCTTTATATTTAAGAATAAAGAGAGGTATTTGCATTATGAAGAAGAAAGTTGTTATCGCACTTGGACACCGTGCCCTTGGCACTACCTTCCCGGAGCAGCAAATCGCGGTGAAGGAATCCGCAAAGGTGCTTGCTGATATGGCACAGACGGGCTGTCAGCTTATCATCACGCACAGCAACGCGCCGCAGGTGGGTATGATCCACACCGCAATGAATGAATTTGCTCATTTTCACAGCGACTACACCGGGGCGCCCATGTCTGTCTGCTCCGCCATGAGCCAGGGCTACATCGGTTACGACATCCAGAATGCCCTCCGCGCGGAGCTTGTAAAACGCGGCATTTTCAAGACCGTCAGCACGATCCTCACGCAGGTGCTGGTCGATCCATATGATGAAGCATTTTATCATCCGGTAAAGGTGATCGGGCGCTACCTTACAAAGGAAGAAGCAGAAAAAGAAGAGGCAAAGGGAAATCATGTAGTTGAGGAAAGCGGAAACCGCTACCGCCGGATCGTGTCGGCGCCGAAGCCGCAGGCGATCATCGAGATCGACGCCATCAACGCACTTCTGGACGCAGGGCAGTTTGTTATCGCTTGCGGAGGCGGCGGCGTGCCGGTGATGGAGCAGGGAAATGTGCTGAAAGGTGCCAGTGCGATTATTGAAAAGGATTACGCAGCCGGAAAGCTGGCGGAAATGACAAATGCAGATGTGCTGCTGATCCTCACCAATGAGGAAAAAGTAGAAATCGACCGCGACAGCGCACAGCCGACTATTCTGGAAACGCTCACAGCGGCAGAAGCACGGGAGCATATCGCAAAGAAACAGTTCGGCGAGACGGCAATGCTGCCGAAGATACAGGCTGCGGTCGACTTCGTCTCCGGACATGAAGGACGCGAGGCGATCATCACAAACCTGGAGCATGCGCTTGAGGCGATCGAGGGAAAAACAGGGACGCATATCACCTGCTAGAAAAGCTTTTGCGCGGTAGGCGTGCCCGCAAGCCCGCCCCGCGCTGTCTCTCTTAGATCGGGATGCATCTGGTTTCCTACGCTTCGCATTGCGTCGACTACTTCATCGAAGGGGATCAGGCTTCTGATGCCGGCGAGCGCCATATCGCAGGAGAGCACCGCATTTGCCGCTCCGATCGCGTTGCGTTTTACGCAGGGACATTCTACCAGTCCGCCAACCGGATCGCAGACCAGTCCCATCACATTTTTCAGAGCCATTGCTGCCGCGTGCAGCACGGCAGCAGCGTCTGCGCCGCACAGCTCG
>CABRSG010000450.1 GCA_902473545.1 uncultured Lachnospiraceae bacterium
CCGCCGCTGCCGACGATTGCGCCGTATTTTTTGATGGATTCAAAGTCGAGCGGGACATCCAGATGCTGTTCCGTCAGACAGCCGCCGGAAGGCCCTCCGATCTGCACTGCCTTGAAGGAACCGCCGTCCTTTAAGCCGCCGCCGATATCGAAAATGATCTCACGCAGCGTCGTGCCCATTGGCACCTCGATCAGACCGGTATTCTGGATGGAACCGGTCAGCGAGAATGTTTTTGTGCCCGGCGTGCCCTCCGTGCCGATGCTGCGGTACCAGTCTGCGCCCTCCAGCACAATCTTCGGGACATTCGCATAAGTTTCCACGTTATTTAAAACCGTCGGTTTTGCCCAAAGCCCTTTTTCTACGGTTCTGGGCGGTTTTACACGCGGCATACCGCGGTTTCCTTCGATTGACGCCGTCAGCGCGCTGCCCTCGCCGCACACAAATGCGCCTGCGCCGCGGTTGATATGCATGTGGAAAGAAAAGTCTGTGCCAAGGATATTATCGCCAAGCATATGATTTGCTTCCAGCTCGGCAATCGCATGCTTTAATCTTGCCACGGACATCGGATACTCCGCGCGTACGTATATGTAGCCGTTGTCGGAGCCGACCGCATAACCCGCGATCATCATGCCCTCGATCAGCTTGTAGGGATCGCCCTCCATCACGGAACCGTCCATGAATGCGCCCGGGTCGCCTTCATCGCCGTTGCAGACCACATAGCGCTCCTTTTCCGCCTGCCGCGCTACCTGTTTCCATTTTCTTCCGGTCGGAAAGCCTCCGCCCCCGCGCCCGCGCAGCCCGGATTTGTCGACCACGTCGACCACTTCGTCCGGCGTCATCTCAAACAATGCCTTCTGGAACGCCGAAAAGCCGCCGCTCGCCAGATATTCATCAAAGGATTCCGCGTCAAATTTGCCGCAGTTTTCCAGAACAATGCGCGTCTGCTTCGCGATGAACGGAATTTCATCGGGGCTTTTGTAGGAAATGCCGTTCTGTTTGTAGAGCAGACTCTCCACGATTCCGTTGCCCTTTACGGAGCGCTCAAAAATTTCCTTACAGTCGGAGAGCTGTACCTTTGTGTACTGCACCACTTTGTCGCCCTTCTGGATACGCACCAGGGGACCAAGCTCGCAGACGCCCTGACAGCCGGTCTTTTTTACGCCGACATGCGCCTTTTCATCATGGGATGCAAAATCAATCCTCACCCCCGGCTCGTCCTTTGCGATCTTCAAAAACTCCTCATATATTTTCTGGGAACCGGTCGCGATGCAGCCGGTGCCGGAACAGACGAGGATCCGGCAGTCATAAGAGGCAATTTCCTGTTTTGCGGCTTCGCTTGCCTGCATCAAAGCTTCTCTGTTTTCCATCATTCCTGCTCACCTCGCAATTTCCGGATTAAATCCATTACTTTCTCTGGCGTCATTTTCGGATGTACGTCCTCGTTTACCATCACCGTCGGCGCAAGTCCGCACGCGCCGAGACAGGAAACGGTCTCCACCGTAAACATCATGTCGTCCGTGGTGTGTTTTTTCGCGCTCAAACCAAGCTCCTTCTGAAATGCTTCCAGAATCGGCGCGGATTTCCGCACATGACATGCCGTCCCGTCGCAGACCTTAATGACATATTTTCCCTTCGGCTCAAAGGAAAAGTTTTCATAAAAGGTAGCGA
>CABRSG010000451.1 GCA_902473545.1 uncultured Lachnospiraceae bacterium
TCGTTGCTTCGCAATGCCGGCTCTTCTACTTCCGTCCAGAGCAGAGAATGCCGTTCATCCTGCTGAATCATGATCGCTTTCATCTGCGTTCTCCTTTTCCGGCAAGGTATTCGTCCATCTTCTGAAGGAGCTCCCGGTTTGCCGTATTTTTAAACCGCTGAACAAGGTCCGGACGTCCGGCAAGGTATTCCAGTTCGTAAAGAATGCCCTCTTTCGTGGTGGTCAAATCATTTCCCGTCAAGCCTGTAACATTCAGTACCTTTGATACGTCCACCTGCCGATCGATGAGCCGGTCGAAGTAAAGCATACACTTCGCCATGTAACCTCCGCTGGTTGCATACTGAATATACGCATCCGTATCCACCCATTCAAATTCGGCACCTAAAACATCGGAATAAATTTCTGCAACATCATTCCACGTATGCGTTTCGCCCATGCCGATGGTAAAAGCTTCGCCCAAAGCACGAGGATTTCCGCAAAGACGGGCGATCATCTTTCCTGCATTCCCCGCCCAGTTTACGCCCGCAGTCAGATACCGGGATGCTGCGGGCAACAGCGTCTTTTTTCCTTCTCTGGCCCGAAGGAAAAAGGTCTGTGCGCCCTGCGTCACCAGATCCAGACGATAATGCGAGAAGGAGATCATGGGGCGAATGATGGTCCAGTTCTTTTTTCCGGTGGAGCGAAGCCAGCTTTCGTTGTGAGATTTGGGAACAGCATAGCTCTCGTGCGTAAGGAAGTATTCATCCTTGCAGACATCAAGCCACTGCGGCGTTTCCTCCGTAACCACTTTATCAACATCGGAATACACGCGATAGGAGGAAAGGAAAATCAGCTGTTCCGTGTTGTCCAGCAGCATCGCTCCGCGACGGCGATACTCTGCCGGATCCGTATAGTGAATGAAATCGACGATCGCATCATACCGTTTCTGTGCAAACACGTCCTTCAGTAGCTCATCAGAAACCATTCCACGGATCCATCTTAGATTCCGGTTGAATGAAATCCGCTGCTCTGCGTCGATCACATCCACCTTCCAGCCATTCCGCAGAAGTTCCATATAGGTATAGCATCCCAGCGTACCGCCGCCGGCTATCAAAAGAGCATTTTTCATGATAACTTTCTCCAATCAAACTGTGCCACGGTCGGGAAAGAACGATCATGCATGATATGATCATACGCTTCTGCGCACTGCTTTGGAGAATAAAGCACCTCTGGCAGCATCTCCCGGTATGAAATACGCCCGGTCTTCAGCAGACGAAGCACGGCCATCATATCATCCCGTTGTGTAAACCAGCCGGCAGAAGATTCCTCTTCAGGCCGCGCCATGGTAT
This sequence comes from uncultured Lachnospiraceae bacterium, assembly GCA_902473545.1. Lineage (GTDB taxonomy): Bacteria > Bacillota > Clostridia > Lachnospirales > Lachnospiraceae > Marvinbryantia. Next base: position 1,329 of record CABRSG010000451.1, read on the forward strand.
GGGCGCCGACCAGCGTAATGCCGGGCGTATGGATCTTATGATAGTAGTCAATGCTGAAATCGCTGTTTCTGGTGCATCCCAGCAGTGCTACACGGCCAAAACGGGCTGTACAATCCAGTGCCTCGTCCAGCCCCGCACCAACGCCCGTCACTTCAATAACTACATTCGCGCCCTTTCCTGTGATGTTCTTTACATTTTCCGCAAAATTTTTTTCTTTCGGGTCGAAGGCATCGTCCGCACCGTTTCGCAGAGCTTCCTCGCGCCGAGCCAGTACAGGATCCGCTGCAATGATCGGGGCAGCGCCGGCCGCATGCAGCAGTTTCACCGCAAATTGCCCC
>CABRSG010000452.1 GCA_902473545.1 uncultured Lachnospiraceae bacterium
TGAAGAATTCCGCCAGCTTTTCCGCCTCCTCATGATCCGCCATGCCGCTGATCTGTGCCGTACCGCCTGTGATCGCCGTCTGCACGACCGGACTGCTGATCACCGCATCATCATAAACAATATAAATAATTTTACCAATGTTCTCGCTGGTAGCCTCGGCGAACTTTGTGCTGCCCTCATCGGTAAGCACCAGCTCTACTACATTCTGGCTGTTGCCCATCTCATCCGGCGCGGTGCCTGCACTTGCCGTTTTCACGTCGGTACCATCCAGCACGACCGTGCCGTCTTCAAGCTGGAAGGTAAGGGAACCCGGCTTTCCAAGCTCCTCCAGGATCGCGTTCGCATCCGATACACCCGGGATCTCGATATTGATACGGTCGGAGCCTTCCTGATAAACCTGTGCCTCCGTGCTGTAGCCTGCGACACGCTGCTGCAGCTTGTAGATGGTATCGCTCATATCCTCCGCAGACGGCGCTTCCTCGCCGACCGCGCGGTAGGTGATGCTGACGCCGCCGGACAGGTCAAGCCCGAGCAGGATATTTCTTGCCGCGCCCGTGCCTGTCGGTCCGAAACCAACGATCGTGGTGAAACCCAGCAGCAGGACCAGAACGACCGTTCCGATCACAACCGCCAGTGATTTGTTCTTGTTCATTTTCTCTTCCTCCTAAAATTAACATTTTACCAAAAAACGCTTAATCCTCCGCAAGCGCCGCCTTGATCATGATCGCGCATTCCACACGCTTGCGCTGCAGCTCACAGCCGATGTCATATGCGTCGTTGATATGTCCGTGGAAATTATAGGAATTTGCCGCACAGCCGCCGCTACAGTAAAATCTTGCAAAGCAATCCCGGCACTTTTCCTTTGCGTAAACATTGCAGCCCTTGAATTCATCGACAATGTCGGTGCGCACAATGCCCTCGTCCACATTTCCCATCAGGAACTTTTCTTCCCCGACAAACTGATGGCACGGATAAAAATCGCCCCAGGGCGTCACCGCAAGGTACTCTGTTCCGGAACCGCAGCCGGACAGGCGCTTATACACGCACGGTCCGCCGGTAAGATCTATCATAAAGTGGAAAAAGTTAAAGCCTCTTCCTTCTTTTTCGCGCTTTATCATCTCTTTTGCAAGCTTATCGTACTGTTCGCAGATCACCGGGATATCCTCCTCGCGCAGCGCGTAGTCCTCCTCGGGAGCCGCCACCACCGGCTCCACCGAAATCTGTTTAAAACCGAGATCGGCGAGATGGAGCACGTCCTCGGCAAAGTCGAGGTTATTTCTCGTGAAGGTGCCGCGCACATAATATTTCTGCTGGCCGCGGCTGTCGGCAAACTTTTGGAATTTCGGCAGGATCAGCTCGTAGCTGCCCTTACCGCCGCGGAACGGGCGCATCCGGTCGTGCACCTCTTTTCTTCCGTCGATACTGAGCACGACGTTTGCCATCTCACGGTTGCAGAATTCCATCACCTCGTCGTTTAAAAGCACGCCGTTGGTCGTGAGCGTAAAACGGAATTTTTTATCATGCAGCTTTTCCTGCTCTCTTCCGTATTTTACCAGATCCTTCACGACCTGCCAGTTTAAAAGCGGTTCGCCGCCGAAGAAATCGACCTCCAGATTTCTGCGGCTGCCGGAATTGGCGATCAGAAAGTCGAGCGCCTTTT
>CABRSG010000453.1 GCA_902473545.1 uncultured Lachnospiraceae bacterium
ATGAAAGCATGCGTAACGGTGTGGAGCCGGACGGCGTCTGACAAGGGCGGAAAAAAAGAGTAGTCCGTATACATTTCACATAATGGGTATGAGACTGGAAGCAGGAGGAAAACGGTGGCAACATCAAAGTGTAGAACGGACAGGATGGTTACTGCTCCCGCTTCAGCTTCCCGGGCCATATTCCGCATTACTGCCATACTGTATCTCTAGTTTCTTGATTGTTCTCGTACACAAATTCCACAGTATACATAAAAGAATAGAGCAAAAATATGATTATTATGACAAATTTTGTTTTTGTTAAAAAATGAAAGAACTACGCTTATATATGAATTGACATTTCCGCACAAATCATCTACAATAAATATGTTCACGAGCACACGCTTGCATGGCAAAGAGAAGGACTGCGCAGGTGTATGGAATTGCGTAACGATTCAGCAGGACAGCGCGATGACTGCGCTGACCATAATCCGGTGCTTTAGGATGGATTTTGGCAATAACTGTGAAAGGGCTGAATAGTTACGGACTTGCAATTGATTCAGAAAGGGGTTCATGTATGAGAGCGACGAAGGAATACCGCCTTTCCTGCACGGAAGAGGCAAAGAAAATTGTGGATCGGCTGACACTGGAGCAGAAGGTGTGGCTGATGAGCGGCAACATTGACATTACCAGGATGAGACAGGAAGACATGGCGCAGATGATGGAGGCCATGCAGGATGATTCCAAACATTATAATGTAACGCCCTATGCAGCGGGCGGACTGGAAGAGGAGAAGGTTCCTCCCATGCTTTTTGTGGACGGGCCCAGGGGTGTTGTATGCGGTAACTGGCAGAGCACCTGCTTCCCGGTGTCCATGGCCAGAGGCGCTACTTTTGATCCTGAGCTGGAGGAACGGGTGGGACACTGCATCGGCAGGGAGACCAGGGCGTTCGGAGGCAATCTATTTGCCGGTGTCTGCATTAACATGCCCTATAATCCGGGCTGGGGACGCAGCCAGGAAACCTACGGCGAGGAAACCTATCAGATTGGACGGATGGGAGCGGCGCTGGTAAAAGGCGTGCAGGATGAGGACGTTATGGCATGTGTGAAGCACTATGCCTTCAACAATATGGAAAATGCCCGGTTCAAATGCAGCGTAACCTGCGACCAGCGCACCGAACAGGAGGTTTATCTTCCGCATTTCAAGGACTGCGTGGATGCCGGGGCGGCCAGCATCATGAGTTCCTACAACCGTTACAACGGCGTACAGTGCGGCCATCATAAATATCTGCTCCGTCAGGTTCTGAAGAAAGAATGGGATTTTGACGGCTTCGTAATGTCCGACTTCTGCTGGGGCGTCAGGGATACCGTGGAGGCTGCCCAGGGCGGACAGGATATGGAAATGATGTGGACCCAGTTTTTCGGTGACCGCCTGGTAAAAGCGGTGCAGGACGGTTTTGTGTCCGAGGAGGATATTAACGAAGCGGCGCTGCGTATCGTGCGCACAATCATCGCTTTTGATAAAGAACATAAGGAATACGATATGTCCGTAGTGGGCTGTCCGGAGCATATCGCAGTGGCAAAGGAAGCAGCGGAAAAAGGAATCACCCTGATTAAAAACAATAACGTGCTTCCTCTGAAAAAAAGTGAAACAAAGAAAATCGCCCTGATTGGAAAAGA
>CABRSG010000454.1 GCA_902473545.1 uncultured Lachnospiraceae bacterium
TCATGGAACAATTCAGACGCCGGTGTTCATGAATGTGGGCACGGCGGCAGCGATCAAGGGAGCGGTTTCCACGATGGATCTGCAGGAGATCGGTACCCAGGTGGAGCTTTCCAATACGTATCATCTCCATGTGCGACCGGGGGACGATATCATCAGACAGCTCGGCGGCCTGCACAAATTCATGGTGTGGGACAAGCCGATCCTGACGGACTCCGGCGGCTTTCAGGTATTCTCGCTGGCGGGGCTTCGCAGGATCAAAGAAGAGGGCGTATATTTTCAGTCGCACGTTGACGGGCGGAAAATTTTTATGGGACCTGAGGAGAGTATGCAGATTCAGTCAAATCTCGCCTCCACGATCGCCATGGCGTTCGACGAATGCCCGTCCAGTAAGGCGAGCAGGGAATATGTGCAGGCGTCAGTGGACCGCACGACGCGCTGGCTGGCGCGCTGCAAGACGGAGATGACGCGCTTGAACAGCCTGCCGGATACGATCAACAGGCATCAGCTCCTTTTCGGCATTAATCAGGGAGCTATTTATGAGGATATCCGCATTGCACACGCGGATGAAATTTCTAAAATGGATCTGGACGGCTATGCGATCGGCGGACTCGCAGTCGGGGAGACGCACGAGGAAATGTATCATATTCTTGACGAGGTGGTACCGCATCTGCCGCAGGATAAGCCTCCCTATCTGATGGGCGTCGGTACGCCGGCAAATATCCTGGAGGCGGTGGAGCGCGGCGTCGACTTTTTCGACTGCGTATATCCGAGCCGCAACGGACGTCACGGACATGTGTACACAGCGCACGGAAAACTGAATCTATTCAACGAAAAATTCAAGCTGGACGACCGCCCGATCGAGGAGGGATGCGGCTGTCCGGCATGCCGTCACTACAGCAGGGCGTACATCCGGCATCTGTTAAAGGCCGGCGAGATGCTCGGCATGCGTCTGTGCGTGCTGCACAACCTGTATTTCTACAATCATCTGATGGAAGAGATACGCGACGCGCTGGATGAAGGGCGTTTTTTGGAATATAAAGCGGAAAAACTGGCAGGATTTGAAAAAATGACTTGATGAACCGCCTGATTTTGTGTATGATGGTATGAGCATCATCATTTATGGAAAGGAAGGAACTATTATGTATTTATTAACAGAGGCTACAGCGGCATCCGGGACGAGCAGCATCCTGCTCCTGGTATTTTATGTAGTGATCATCGGCGCAGCAATGTATTTTATGGCGATCCGCCCGCAGAAAAAGGAACAGAAGAGGGTCAACGCGATGCTTGCGGAGCTGGCTGTCGGCGACAGCGTTGTGACGACAAGCGGCTTTTACGGCGTAGTCATCGATATTACGGATGAAGATGTAATTGTGGAATTCGGCAGCAACAAAAACTGCAGGATTCCGATGCGCAAATCTGCTATCGCAGAGGTGGAAAAGGCAGACGCGCAGTAATTGCAGCAGAATCAGACATAAGCTGGGGACATGGCAAATTCTGCTGTGTCCCCGTTTGCGCAAAATGACAGGGCGTAAAACACGGAGAGATCCGATGTTATAAAAGGGCATGAGGAGTGAGGATTATGAATTATAAGATTGCAGTGATTCCGGGCGACGGTATCGGACCGGAAATTGTCGCGCAGGCGCGCGAGGTGCTGG
>CABRSG010000455.1 GCA_902473545.1 uncultured Lachnospiraceae bacterium
AAGCGCTTCCCTTCAGCGCCGGATTGTATTTAAACAGCTCGCGCAGATTGCGTGTAACTGCAAGGCGGATGTCTGTGTCTACGTTGATCTTGCGGATGCCGAGTTTTGAAACTTCCTTTAGCTGCTCTTTCTTGATGCCGTATGCGTCGTGGATATCACCGCCGAGCGCATTGATCTCGCTGACGATATACTGCGGAACGGTAGAGGATCCGTGGCTCACGAGCGTGCCCTCGATGCCCTCATGCATCATGCATTCCTTTGTCGCGATTGCAATTTCCTTGCGGATGACAGTATCCTTTCCTTTGTTTGCGCCGTGCTTCGTGCCGTAGCTGATCGCGAGCGCGTCCACGCCGGTATTTTTGAAGAATTTCACCGCATCCATCGGATTTGTATAGGTAGAGGTTGCCGCAAACACATGATCCTCCACGCCTGCAAGCACGCCAAGCTCACCCTCAACAGTGACGCCGCGCTCATGCGCATATTTTACGACCTCACGCGTAAGCTCCATATTTTCTTCAAACGGAAGTGAGGAGCCGTCTATCATAACAGAGGTATAGCCTCCCTCGATCGCTGCCGCGCAGGATTCAAAATTCTTGCCGTGATCCAGATGCAGCGCCACCGGGATCGGGCTATTCTCAGCATATTTCTTTACTGCATTCGCAATATTTAACGCGCCCTTTTTCTTATCCTCCAGCGTTCCGTTTGCAAAATCGGTGCGTCCTCCCATAAAGGCATTCGCAAGATCCGCTCCCTGCAAAATTGCCGCCGAGCGAAACATCTCATGGACCTCGATCACCGCTTTTGCCTGACACACTGCATTTACATTGAATGCGCCCTGCGCATAATTGTATTTCTCCGTCGCGTCCAGAATCGCTCTCATTGGTACTAATGGCATTTTCTCCACCTTTCCTTTCTTAATTATTTTAGCAAATTGTTTGTTTTCTCAAATTTAAGCTTCTGATATTCGCTGTTTTGAACAATTAATTAAAAGTTTTAAATATTGTTAAAAGCATTATAGCACATTACTTTCTGTGATATAACAGGAAATTCAGGAAATTTTTGAGAGCCCACAGGACCTGCCACCGGCAGCTCCCTTCGGATGCATGGCAGCAAAAAAACGCCTCTGCCCTCAGGCAAAAGCGTTTTCTTTTTATTCTATCGTAAGATGTGTTTCCAGGGCATGATTGATCGCCACAGCAGCGGCGCCGAGTGCTCCGCTCGTATGGTCGGGTTCCACGAAAAGAAACTCTGAACCCCGGTATGTCTTGTTGCAGAGGTTCCTGTCCGCCTGCTCTAAAAGCAGCGTGCGGTTCTTCTCCTGACTAAAAAGCTTACAGTCAATCAAAATCTGCTCCGGACAGGTCAAATTGATGATATTTGCCACTGCCGTTCCGAGCACCGTCACCGCATCCTCCACGATTGCGGCAACATCTTTATCGCCCTGGCGCTGCGCTTTCATAATCTGAAACATTTCCGGTCTCATCTGTCCGCACAGCTCCTTCAGCCCTGCCGCCCTTCCCTGGCGCAGCGCTTCCTCGCACCGCTGTATGACCGCATAGTCGCTGGAGTACGCCTCCAGACAGCCGTGGTTTCCGCAGACACACTGCCTGCCGTTGGCCTCCATCACCATATG
>CABRSG010000456.1 GCA_902473545.1 uncultured Lachnospiraceae bacterium
ATGACCGGAAGCGGCGGCTGGGCGTATTTTTCGGCAACCAGATACATGCTGGGAATCCGTCCGCAGATGGACGAGCTGCAGATTGACCCGTGCATTCCGAAGGCGTGGGACGGTTTCGAGGCAGTGCGCAAATGGCGAGGCGCAACTTATCATATCAAGGTGAAAAATCCGCAGCATATCTCTAAGGGGGTAAAGGAGATTTATGCGGACGGAGAGCGGGCGGAAAAAATTCCGGTGTTTGCGGCAGAAACGGAACATGAAATTGTGGTAATCATGGGGTGATTTGTGCAGAAAGCCATATTGCAGCACAGAAGGAAGGAGAAGGCACATGATAAAGTTTGGGACGGGCGGCTGGCGTGCCGTCATCGGGGATGGGTTTACAAGACAGAATATTCAGCTTCTCGCTAAGTCGATGTCTGTTAAGATGAAGCGCGAGGGCATAGCAGACGAGGGCATTGTTATCGGCTATGACAGGCGGTTTCTTTCGAAAGAAGCAGTGAAATGGGCGTGCGAGGTGTTTGCGGCGGAGGGCATCCACTGCTGGTTTGTTAATCGTTCTTCGCCGACGCCGCTGGTGATGTTTTATGTGGAAAAGCATCAGATGCATTATGGTATGATGGTGACGGCGAGTCATAATCCGGCGATCTATAACGGTTTTAAGGTGTTTACCTACGGCGGCAGGGACGCCAATGTGGAGCAGACTGACGAGATCGAGGCGATCGCTGCGGAGGTGGAGCCGCAGGGAAGCATCGCGTACATTGAGTATGCGCAGGCGAAAAAAGAGGGACTGGTGACAGAGTTTAACCCGCTGAACGAGTACCTGGACAACATTATTGACAAAATTAATATGAGAGCAATCCGCGACCGCGGGTTACATATTGTTCTGGATCCGATGTACGGAGTCAGCCAGACGTCGATCAAGACGATTCTCTCGACAGCGCGGTGTGAGATCGATCTGATCCACGAGGCGCATGACACGCTGTTCGGGCGCAGAATGCCGGCGCCGAGCAAAGAGGCGCTGACGGAGCTTCGCACGTATGTCACAGAAATGGAATGTGACCTTGGAATCGCCACGGACGGCGACGCGGACCGGCTCGGCGTGGTGGACGATCAGGGACGCTATCTTCACGCGAACGACATTCTGGTGCTGCTGTACTATTATCTTCTGAAATACAAGGGTTGGACGGGACCGGCGGTGCGCAATGTCGCCACCACGCACACGCTTGACCGGATCGCGGATTCTTTTGGGGAAACCTGCTATGAGGTGCCGGTAGGCTTTAAACACATTTCAGCGAAGATGACGGAGACGAACGCGGTGATCGGCGGCGAATCCTCCGGCGGTCTGACGGTGCGCGGACATATCAACGGCAAGGACGGCATCTATGCAGCGTCGCTGCTCGTGGAGATGGTAGCGGTGTCCGGCAAGCGTCTTTCTGAGCTTTACGCGGAAATCGTGGAGCAGTACGGCAGTCTTTATATGGAAGAAACGTCGTTTGCATTTTCGGCGGCAAAAAAGAGTGATCTGATGCGGATTCTCATGGAAGAGAAACAGCTTCCCGTATTCGACATTCCGATCGAGAAGGTTTCCTATCTGGACGGCTGCAAGGTTTATTTCGAAAACGGCGGT
>CABRSG010000457.1 GCA_902473545.1 uncultured Lachnospiraceae bacterium
AAGTAGCGAACCTCCGCAATCCATTTGGATTGCGGAGGTTCTTCTTTATCGTTTGCTGATCGGCACGTAGGGATGCTGCTCCTGTACTGCTTTGTAGGCGGGACGGATGATCTTGCCGTTGTTTACCAGCTCCTCGATGCGGTGCGCGCTCCAGCCGACCATACGCCCGACGGCAAAGATCGGCGTGAACAGCTCGGTGGGCAGGTCGAGCATACTGTAAACAAAGCCGCTGTAGAAGTCGACGTTCGGGCTGACGCCCTTGTAGATGCGGCGCTTCTCTGCAATAACCTTCGGAGCGAGACGGGAGACGGCGGAGTAAAGCTGATATTCCTTTTCGCGTCCCTTCTCAACAGAGAGCTTTTCCACAAATGCTTTCAGGATGTTTGCACGCGGGTCGGAGAGGGAGTATACGGCATGTCCCATACCGTAGATCAGACCGGCGTGGTCGAAAGCCTCTCTGCTCAGCAGGGCGGAAAGGTATGCGGTGATCTCGTCCTCGTCTGTCCAGTCCTTCACCACCTGTTTCATGTCCTCGAACATACGCACAACCTTGATGTTTGCACCGCCGTGGCGCGGCCCCTTCAGAGAGCCGAGGGAGGCAGCCATCGCGGAGTAAGTGTCGGTGCCGGAGGAGGTAACGACATGGTTTGTGAAGGTGGAGTTATTGCCGCCGCCGTGCTCCATGTGCAGGATCAGCACAAGATCCAGAATGCGCGCTTCCAGCTTCGTGTATTTGCTGTCCGGACGCAGAAGATGAAGAATGCTCTCCGCGGTGGAGAGATTCTGCTGTGGCACATGGATAAACAGGCTGTTGCCGTCGTGGTAGTGACTGTACGCCTGGTAGCCGTAAACCGAAAGGATCGGCACGAGGCTGATGAGCTGCAGACACTGCCGCAGGACGTTCGGCACGGAAATGTCGTCCGCGCGGTCGTCATATGCATAGAGCGTCAGAATGCTTCTGGCGAGCGTATTCATCATATCTGGGCTGGGCGCTTTTAAAATAATGTCGCGCACAAAACTGGTCGGCAGAGAGCGATAGCCGCCAAGCCGCTCCGAAAATTCAGCGAGCTGCTGTTTGTCGGGAAGCTGCCCGAAGAGCAGCAGGTAGGTGACCTCTTCAAAACCGAACCGGTCGTCCTCTAAAAAACCTTTTACAATATCTTCCACATTAATGCCGCGGTAGAAAAGCTTTCCCTCGCAGGGGACTTTTTTTCCATCGACCATATCAAAGGCATTGATTTCGGAGATCTCCGTCAAACCGGCAAGTACGCCCTGACCGTTGATGTCGCGCAGTCCGCGCTTTACGTCGTAGGTTGTGTAGAGATCAGGATTAATGGCACTTGAAGATTCGCAGAGTTTTGAATAGGCAAGGATATCTGGGGTGATTTCAGAAAAATTCGTCATAGGGTATATCCTCCAATCTGTGAATTATTACATCATAACAAATTTATTATAACACAATATGGAAATAAAAACTAATGAATAAAATATTAACAAAATGTAAAGATAAAAGAAAAGGAATCGCCGCCCCGGATGCTGCAACGGCGAACATTACTACTGCTTACTCCGTTCGCAGTAACCATCGCAAATCTATTTAAAATTCGCTTCGCGAA
>CABRSG010000458.1 GCA_902473545.1 uncultured Lachnospiraceae bacterium
TTCCTCTATCCTAGAAATCTCCTCAAGCCGGCCCGGCTTTCTCAGCTCAATGACGATTCCGCGCTCGTTGACACACTCATATGACAGCGAAATGGTCCGCCCGCCATATCGAACATTTCGCCAAAGCTCCGGATAAAAGGTGTCAAGCTGGTCGGTCGCCTCGCTGTACCACATGTTGTAAAACAAGCTGGCGCCTTCCTTGTGGGCAAGAGCAGTCCTCACCGGCATCTGCATGATCTCGTCGGTAAAGCCGTAGTCCTTCTTCGCACTCCACCAGGTAATGCCTGTTTTCCAGACCTCCGGCGTGTTCTGCACCTCCTCGATCGCAAACCAGGTGTTATGTACCCCGACAAAGGCGTCCGGGCCGTATATTTCCTTAGTCCTCCGGTAAAAATACCGCTCCATGGCCGAGATTTGTTCCCGGATCAGCTCAAAATACCGATTAATTGCCGCGATACGCCGACGGTCGTCTGCGCTGCAAAAGCGGTAGAGGAGCTCCTCTGCATAGGGCCGGCCATAGCGCGCGGCATAAGCCTCCGCCAGCCCTTTTGCATAGTAAGGCGCGTTGTCCCACTGCATATAGGTCGCCGGTGTAAAATCAAAGTCCGGATGCCACGGAAGGCCAAGCTCGTCCACTGCAAGCCCATCAAACGGAACATCGCGGTATTTTTCCAGCAGCTCCTCCAGGAAATCCTGATATTCTCTGGAAAAGAAGTCTGGGAAATCATACCATGAGCAAATCGCCGCAAACACCTTTTTCCGGTCCGTAACAGAAACGGAAACCGTTTTTTCATCTTCGCGCCGAATCATCGCCTCGGCAGTCAGCTCCACAACGCTTTCAGGCAGGATATTTCCATCCTCCCCGGTCTGATAGCCATATACGGCAACCAGCTCCTCGCCCGATTGGTGGTCTCCCAGAAACAGCTCGCCGCCCGCTCCTGCTTCGATCCGGAAGGTATGGCAATAGCCGCCATCCTGCTCTGCGGCGCCGCTGCTCCAGTAAAGAAAGCCCGTCCTGGCGCCGGGATACCGCTTTGCAAAAACGTTTTTCTCCGCGCGCACATCGATCTCGAAGATCATCTTTCTGCCGCGTGCATGGATATGGTCACAGGCCTTTTTTGCGCAGTCATGCAGAATGTCCGTCGTAATGCCCTGGTGACACCAGTGGGTTGTGATATAGATATGAGAAAAGCAGCTCCTGTCAATAATATCGTCTGCTTTTTCGAGATAGCTGTGCTCCGTCAGGTGGGAGTCGTCCCATTTCCAATAAAGTATGCTCGGGTTTTCCATGATCCTACCGCCTTTCTGCAAAATGGCGGCATGCTCCTATGGAGGAACCCCCCGCCATTCTCCGTTATGTTATTTCCACTTGGAGGCATCGATTCCGAATGCTGCCATTTGCTCTTCAACGCCTTTTTTCAGCTCCGCGTCGTAATTTTTCTGGAATTCCGCGTCGCTGATCATCCCCTTGACCCACATCTCGAGCTGCCGGGACATCCGGGTCTGGGAGGATACCGTCGGGCCGGTCACCCATTGGCAGTTCGGCATCCGCGCGAAATCGTTTTCAAACCACTCCTCCAGCTCCGGCGGGATCGTGGTGCCAATG
>CABRSG010000459.1 GCA_902473545.1 uncultured Lachnospiraceae bacterium
AGCGTATAACCAAGCTTCTCGAGAAGCTGCTGCGCCGCCGGGTATGTCTCCGGGTGCACGCTGGTGCCGTCCAGAGGATTTTTCCCGCCGGATATGCGCAGGAAGCCCGCGCACTGCTCAAATGCCTTCGGACCGAGCTTGCCCACTTTTAAGAGCTGCTTCCGGTCAGTAAATCTGCCGTTTTCCTCGCGGTACGCCACAATGTTTTTCGCGATCGTCTTTGTGATGCCGGAAACGTATTCCAAAAGCGAGGCAGAGGCGGTATTCAGATCCACGCCCACCTTATTTACGCAGTCCTCGACGACGCCCTCCAGCGTCTCGCCGAGCTTTTTCTGATTCATATCGTGCTGGTACTGTCCGACGCCGATGGACTTCGGGTCAATTTTTACCAGCTCCGCCAGCGGGTCCTGGACGCGCCTTGCGATGGACGCAGCGCTGCGCTGCCCGACGTCGAAGTTCGGAAATTCCTCAGTCGCCAGCTTGCTTGCAGAGTAAACGGAGGCGCCCGCCTCGTTCGTGATCACATACTGTACCGGAACCGGTATCTCTTTTAAAAGCTCCACAATGATCTGCTCAGATTCGCGGGAGGCCGTGCCGTTTCCAAGAGAGATCAGTGTGACATGATATTTGCTGATCAGACGCTTTAACGTATCCTTCGCCGCACGGATCTTCTGCTCGTTCGTCGGGGCGGTCGGGTAGATCACCGTCGTGTCAAGCACCTTCCCGGTGGCGTCGACTACCGCAAGCTTACAGCCCGTGCGAAACGCCGGGTCCCAGCCGAGCACAACCTGTCCGGCAATTGGCGGCTGCATCAGAAGCTGGGTAAGGTTCTTTCCGAATACGGAAATCGCGCCGTCCTCCGCCTTCTCCGTAAGCGCGCTGCGCACCTCTCGCTCGATCGCAGGCGCGATCAGACGCTTATAGCTGTCCGCAACCGTCTCTTTCAAAACCGGCGTCGTCACCGGATTGTCGCGGGTGATGACCTTCTTCTCCAGAAAGCGCAGAATTTTCTCCTCCGGAGCCTCCAGCTTCACGCTAAGAATCTTTTCCTTTTCGCCGCGGTTGATCGCGAGAATGCGGTGTCCGGCAAGCTTTGGCACCGGTTCCGAGAACTGATAATACATCTCGTAAACCGACTCCACGCCCTCTTCCTTCGCGGACGCCGTCAGCAGTCCCTCTTTTTCCGTCATCTCACGGATGCGGATGCGATAATCGGCTTCATCGGAGATGTTTTCAGCGATGATATCCATCGCGCCCTGCACCGCCTCTTCTGCCGTATTTACTTCCTTTTCGGGATTGATAAACGGCTGTGCCTCCTGCTCCAGCGTCTTTGCCGTCCGCTGCAGCAGCAGAATATTCGCAAGCCCCTCCAGTCCCTTTTCCTTCGCGATCGTCGCGCGCGTGCGCCGCTTCGGGCGGTACGGACGGTACAGATCGTCCACGACCACCAGCGTCTCCGCCGCCAGGATCTGCTTTTTCAATTCCTCCGTAAGCTTTCCCTGCTCCTCAATGCTGGAGAGCACCTGTTCCTTTTTTTCCTCCAGATTGCACAGATAGGTGAGGCGTTCGAATAATTTGCGGAGCTGCTCATCGTCCA
>CABRSG010000460.1 GCA_902473545.1 uncultured Lachnospiraceae bacterium
TCCTTCCCGCAGCCACCGATACCTGCCGCAAGCACTGCAGCCGCAAGCACTGCGGCAAGCTTTCCTTTTCTATTTCGTCTCATAAGCATTCCCCTCCATTTTTTGCTGCGCGGACAGCGCAAAAGACCTGCCCGCGATTTCGTTACACAAAAAGCTTAACAGACGAATCTCTAAGCATCCTCTAAAAATATAGGAAATTTTTTAGAGAATCTTTAGAGATTTCTGTGGTATCATAGCTTTATGGAGGAGAAAAGATATGCGTATTTTGATGATTGAAGATGACAAAAAATTATGTGCCTCTGTGAAGTTTCAATTGGAAAAGCAGGGCTACAGCGTCGATGTTTGTCACGACGGCGAGGAGGGACTGTTTCTAATGAAGGAGCGCGCGCACGACTGCGTGCTGCTTGACCGGATGCTGCCCGGCATGGACGGCATGTCGGTGCTCAAAAACGCCCGTATTTCCGGGGTGCGCACGCCTGTTATCCTGCTGACGGCGCTCGGCGGGCTTTCCGACCGCGTGGAAGGGCTGGACATGGGTGCGGACGATTACATTGTAAAGCCGTTCGCCTTTGAGGAGCTGACGGCGCGCATCCGCTCGTCGCTGCGCCGCCCGATCATGAGCATCTCCTTTCCTATGGAGATCTCAGCTATGACAGCGCCCAGAAAACACTGACCGGACCGGACGGCTCCTGCTCCCTCTCCCGGCGCGAGGGCGATCTGACAGAGCTGTTTCTGCGCAATCCTGCCCAGACGCTCCCCCGCCTGCTGATCCTGACGCGCGTGTGGGGACCGGACGCGGAGGTTGAGGACGGAAATCTTGACAACTACATTTATTTTCTGCGCCGCAGGCTGAAATCACTCAAGAGCACCTTAAATATCAAAGCCGTCCGCGGCGTCGGCTACCGTCTGGAGGAAAGCAATGTTTAAAAAAGTACAGGTACGTCTCACCTTTTTCTGCTCGCTGACGATGGGCGTGATCCTGCTGATCATGACCATCATCTGCCTTGCCGTCTCCGAAAGGAGCCTTGGCAGCCAGAAGGAATCGGTGTTTCGCAGCAATGCCAGCAGCATTTTAAGCTATATCGACAGCCAACAGACGCTCTCCCACACCTGGCTCGCCCAGATAGAGCATAACTACGGGATCATGATCGACATTCAGGACAACGGCTCGCCCCTTTTTTACAACACGCTGCGCTCACACGAAGCAAGCAGGGGACTTCTTGCGCTCGCACGTGCGGAAGCTGCCTCTGCGTATGGGCTGGACCCGGAAACCTTCCGCCGCTCCAGCGTACTCTATCAGTATGAAGCCTTTCCGGTGACGACGGACGATCACGTGAAATACTATGTGATGGCGGCGCTGATGCCGCGCAAAAACGGGCTTCTCGACATCATCATTCTGTGCCCGGCGTCCCTGTCCGCAGCGCAGCTCATGCCGCAGCGCCTGTTTTTTAGCGCCGGGAGCGCCGCCGCCTGGCTGATACTTTCTGTTCTCGCGTGGTTCTTTATCGCGCGGATGCTGTGCCCGATCGAGGAAAACCGGCGCCGGCAGATCCAGTTTATCGCAAGCGCCTCGCACGAGCTGCGCTCGCC
>CABRSG010000461.1 GCA_902473545.1 uncultured Lachnospiraceae bacterium
CAGCTTCCGATGTCGGTATGCCTGTTTGAGACGGCATCTGCAGTCGGTACGGTCGGAGTGACGCTCGGGATTACGCCGACGCTGGGAATGCTGTCGCGTGTGATCTTGATTTTTCTGATGTTTCTGGGAAGAGTCGGCGGGCTGACGCTGATCTTTGCAGCGCTGTCGGGAACGCGCAGCGATATTTCAAAGGCGCCGCTGGACCGCATCACAGTCGGCTGAGAGGAAGGTATGTATGAAAGAGATTTTATTGATCGGACTTGGAAGATTCGGCAGTCATGTCGCAAAAAAATTAAGTGATCTGGAACATCAGGTGATGGCGGTGGATATCCGTGAGGAACGCGTCAACGCGGTACTCCCGGACGTCACAAACGCGCTGATCGGGGACAGCACCAACGAGGAGTTTATGGCCTCATTAGGTGTGCGGAATTTTGACGTGTGTATCGTGGCGATCGGTGATAATTTCCAGAGCTCTCTGGAAACGACGTCTCTTTTAAAGGAGCTTGGCGCGAAGCAGGTGGTAGCGCGCGCCTCCAGCGATGTACATGAAAAGTTTCTGCTGCGCAACGGAGCGGATGAGACGGTGTACCCGGAGCGGCAGTTTGCGCGCTGGACGGCTATCCGCTACAGCGCCGATCATATTCTGGATTATATTGATCTTGGAAAAGATTACGCGATTTTTGAGGTGGCGATTCCGTCCTCCTGGCTGGGAAAGACGGTCGCCGAGGCGGATGTGCGCCGTAAATATCATATAAATATCATGGCGATCAAGCGGGACGGGCAGCTCGATATGTCGGTCACGCCGGACACGCTGGTGCTTGGAAACAACCGGGATATCCAGAAGTGCTTCCATATTTAAAGATACTTCCCGGCAAAACCTGTCCGGGGACTGTACTGCCGACAAGCGATATTGACTTTGTTGTGTACGGGTGTAAGGACATAGCGGGATTGGAAACAGCGCTGGAAGAAAGCGATACGCTTAGAAAAATAGATATTTTTGACGATGACAGTATCCGCAACGAATTTCTTCTGGAGGTGCCGCATCCCTGCATAAATTAGGTGTTGACAAACAGCGGCAAAGTGCGATAATATCAGAAGAAGATAAGCGAACGCGCAGACGAGAAGAGTAGAATGCCGGAATTCCCAGAGAGGGGTGCGAAAAGGTGGAAGCATCCTGTAGGAAAGCATTTGAAGACCACCTCCGAGCGGCCCCAATACGGCACGGTGATTCCGTTATCATCAGAATGAGTGGTTTTGCCGCACAGAGTGCGGAAGCAAACAGGGTGGAACCGCGAGTAATGTAAATTGCCCGTCCCTTGCAGTTAGTGTTTAATTGCAGGGGGCGGTTTTTTGTCGGATTTGAGCTGCCATGCATCTGAAGGATGCTGCCGGTGGCAGGTCCTGCAGGGGGCTGCGGCAAGCCTTCCGACACCAAAATCACACAGCAGAAATCCGCCCGCGGGATGCGCACGCGAATATGAAAAAAAGGAGAAAAGACTATGATTATCACATTGAAGGATGGTTCGAAAAAAGAGTACCGGCAGCCGATGTCGATTCTGGACATTGCCGC
>CABRSG010000462.1 GCA_902473545.1 uncultured Lachnospiraceae bacterium
CCCACCACTGAACCGCCTCGATGCTTTCCGGAGAATCGAAAAATGTCTGAGTGCCATCGTCAGAGTTAATCTGTCCGCCGTTTTGTGCCGTAAGAATTGTGTAAGGCCACTGGCTATGCCCCTGATTTTCACAAAGTCCAAATCCATAACGCACTGTCTTGCCTGAATCATCCGTTTTCGTCAAAAGTATTGCGTCTTCTACCAGCTCGTCCCAGGAGGTCGGTGGCGCCTCCGGATCAAGCCCGACTTCCGCAAAAGCATCTTTATTATAATAGAAAATACAGGAGCTTCGCGCGAACGGGATACTGATCAGCTCGTCATCCAGATAGCTGTCCCTGATAAAGCTGTCAAGGAATCCGTCAATGTAAGCCTCTCCGTCCTCGTCCGCTGCTACCAGATCGTCCATCGGCGATATAATGCCCAACGAATTGAGCATATACTTATAATTGTAAGGCGCAACATAAAACTGCGGCAGTGTCCCGGCCTGTGCCGCCGCCTGGAGCTTGATGATATTATCATCATTCGTACCTGTATAAATCATCTCCACATGGTACTGCGGATTTGCCTCATTAAATTCGGATACAAAAGCATCCATTGTCTGCTGCAATGCTCCGCCTGCAACAATCGCAAAATAAAATTCAAGATCTGTTGTCTCCTCCGCCATGACAGGAACAGAGCCAAGTCCCGTCGCCGCCAGCGCTGCTGCCATAACCAACCCCAATACCTTTTTCTTCATCTCTTTTCCTCCTTTTTCGTAATTTGATAAACTTGAAATTTGATGATAATATCATATTATATTTTTCTATTTTTGTCAACTTATTTCATCGTATTTTGGAATATTTTTTCATTCTCTTCTCTTTTTTTCTGTTCTTTTTGCCCTTGTTTTATGTTTTTCTTCATACTTTTTGTTCGTTCTGCACAATTCAAATAAATTTAGATTGACAAAATTTGAATTTATCTTATTTGTATTTCCATTTTTATCCATTTTATTTCATTTTTGAAATAAAAAAAAGAACCCAAATATCTTTGAGTTCTTCTTTCCCAATATAAAATATTTACTATTGCTGTTCTCTTCCCTCACAGATATGATTCCGGAAAATATTCCCGCTCTCATACCAGTTTCCACAGTCCGGGCACTGCACCATCTCCTGCTCGGTCGTACCGCCTGCCGGGTCATTTGCACGTTCCTCCGCCATATGAAGATCATAGGGACTGCCGGACACACCGTCCGAGATCGTGCTGAACCAATGTGCGCAGTACGGGCATTGCATCATTTCTTCCTCGTACTGCTGCGCAGAAACATTCTCAGATGCATTTCCCTCCGATACGGTTTCCTGCATGGGCTGCGTCTGCGCCGTACCGCCCGCTTCTGCCGCATCCCCTGCTGCCGCAATATTTTCAGCTGCTGTCTCCTCTTCCGTTTCTGTTTCTTTTTCTGTTTCTGTCTCAGTCTCTGCCGCCGCTTCTTTTTGAGTTTCTGTTTCTGTAATCTTTTCGGTTTCCTTCTGCGTTCCTGTTAGTGGCTGGCAGCCGGACAGCATCATCGCCGCTGCCGCAATGCACC
>CABRSG010000463.1 GCA_902473545.1 uncultured Lachnospiraceae bacterium
CTCCGGCACCGAGCCGCTGCTGCGCATCTTCTGCGAGATGAAAAATGAGGATGAGGCGAAGAAATACTGCCGGATTTTTAAGGAATTTTTGCGTGTATATTTATAAATGAAAGGAACTCATATGAAGGAATCAGTCAGAAGCAGAAAAAGATACTCTATGAAATGGAGGCTGGTCGGAATCCTGCTGCTTTGCTGGCTGATTCCTTTTTCTGTGATGTTTGGTGTGATGGTGGTTTATGTGGCGTCGAACAACGGAGCGGCGACGGCGGAGAATTTCCGGAACCAGCTTGAATTTAACAACACGATCTGTATGGAGCGTCTGAATGCGGCGGTGGAAGCGTCGCGGCAGGCGTCGTATGACGGGCAGCTTCTGGATGCGCACAGCCGTGCGGAGGCGGGCGCTCTGACGGAGATTGCGGCGCGAAGGGAATATACGAATTATCTGGCGGCGCATTATCTGAAAAATGCCGCCGCTTCCTGCACCTTCCTGTGGTTTTACAGCGATCCTGAGACGCTTTACAGTGTCTACAACGTGGGCGCGGAGGGGAGCTACCAGAAAACAAAAACCTTTCAGGAACGCGATGTTGATGAAATCAGGAGCTATGCGGAAAATCTGGATACGAAGGTAGGATTTCTTCTGCGGGACGGCAGGCTTTATCTGATCCGCAATCTGGTGGACAGCAATTTTCAGAAAAAGGGTGTGCTGGCGATCCGTCTGAATAAAGAATACTGCTTCCAAAGCCTTTCACAGTATCCATCCGGGGACGGCGTTTATCTGAAGCTGAATGATCTGGAGCTGAGCTTTCATGACCGGGACGGACTGGTGAAAGACTGGTGGGAAGCGCAGGAGCAGCAGGAGGCGTTTGCGTGGAGCGGCGGAAGGCTGTATGTCTCCGACAGCCGTTTTGGAAACAGCTTTCGGCTGGAAACGGTGATGCGAATGCAAAAAGAGATCACAAAATATCCTTTCTACGGATATCAATATGTGATGGGTGGACTGCTGCTTAGCCTGATCCCTCTGCTTCTGGTTATGATCTCTGCGGTGCGCAGGCAGGTGACGATCCCGGTGCAGCTTTTAAGCGACGGCGCCAGACATATTGAAAATGGGGAGATCGGCTACCAGGTGCAGGAAATTTCGGCAAACCGGGAGTTTTCCTATCTGAGAAACAACTTCAATGAGATGTCGAGCCACTTAAAGCAGCAGTTTGACCGCATTTATGAGGAGGAGGTAGCGCTGCGCGAGGCGAAGATCATGGCGCTGCAGTCACATATTAATCCGCATTTCCTGAACAACACGCTGGAGATCATCAACTGGGAAGCGCGCCTGAACGGCGATGAGAAGGTTTCCGGAATGATCGGGGCGCTGTCGGATGTACTGGATGCGGCACTCGATCGCCGGAAATGCCCGGAGGTGCGGCTGTCGGAGGAAATGCGATATGTGAATTCCTATTTATATATCACAAAAGAGCGTCTGGGTGAACGTCTCACAGTAATGACGGACATTCCGGAAGAACTGCTGGACTGCATGGTGCCGCG
>CABRSG010000464.1 GCA_902473545.1 uncultured Lachnospiraceae bacterium
GCCGCCGCCGATACCAGCAGGTCGCAGCCGCGCGCGTCGATCACCTGCTGCTGGTCGTCTGTCCATTTTACGTTCACGCTCATATCTTCCGCCTCCTGCTCATTGAGATTCACAAAAAACGATCTGCCGCTTATTTTTGTTCGTCTTCTCCATTCAGCCGCTCCCAGATTTCCTGCTCACTGTATTCCTTCAGCCGTTTTGTGTGCGTGCCGGGGATTTGGTCGTCCAGACAGCAGACCGGACGGTAAATACAGTAATCGCACGCCTTTTGCTGCTTTCTCTGGTACGGCACCGGGGCGATCTCGCCCTCCAGCATCGCACTGCCGATCTCGCGCAGCTTCCTGTGCACAAACCCTGAGAGTGCCGCAAACTGCTCGTCTGTCGCCGTTTTTGATAATTTCGACGGGGTCCCGTCTTTGTTGATGCTTACCGGAATCACATCAGAGGACTTCTGTATTCCCAGATCCATCTCCTGGAATACCGCCGGATTTTTATTCACCAGCCCGTCCGGGCGGAGCTGCCGCAGAAGCTTTTTGTTTAATTCCTCCGGCGTCAGCTCTTCGTCCGTCTCCAGAAGCGGATCCTTCATGTGATAATAGAAAATGCCCGCCGGAACGATCTTTCTGTCCGGGTGAACCCGTTTTTCCAGCTCCAGGGCGGCGTTTAAATAGACCACAAGCTGAAGCTGCAGTCCGTAGTACAGTGCCACCAGATCAAAAGCGGTGTTCCCCGATTTGTAGTCGATCACCTTAACATACACCTGGTCTTCCTTCTCGCAGACGTCGATGCGGTCGATGCGTCCCTGCAGCTTCATTTTTTCCTCCGGCGTCAGCGCAATGTTCACCGCCTCCAGTCCCTCCACCTGAGAGAAGGAAACCTCAAAATTCGCCGGGTAAAAATGCCCGGACTGAATCTGGCGGTGCAGTGCCCAGACGGTGCGGCGCATAATGCGCTTCATGCGCCCGATCATTGCCTCGTTGCGCGCGCTGTCGTGCAGGATCTGCTGTCCGTATTCCGCGGACACCTCGCTGACCGCTTCCCCGATAAAACGGTCGCGCACCTCCTCCGGGATTTCGAACCAGTTGTATCCGCTCGCCTCCACCTTCTGCGAATACAGCTCGATCGCACTGTGGAACACCCTTCCCATGTCGACCGGGCGGAACACGTATTCTTCGCGCTCCTGCAGGCGCAGACCGTACTGCAGGAAATGTGCAAAGGCGCAGGAAGCGAACTTTTCCAAACGGCTGACGCTGTTGACCAGCACCTCTCCGTACAGCTCGCGCGCCGCCTGCCGTCCGATACCGTTCCCGTCAAAGGTGAGAAATGCCGCTTTCACTAATTTCTGCGCCTGCTCCGCCGTTCCCTCACCGCGGCGGTACCAGTTATAAAGCTCCAGCCACTCGCCGGAGGGACGCTGCTCACGTATCGTCCCAAAGCCCTCCAGCAGATAGGCAAGCGCGTTCTGCGGCGTCTCCACGCGGCCCGCAAAGGAGTCGTAAGCATCTTCATCCTGCA